>DAIDIF010000305.1 GCA_027451805.1 Acidobacteriota bacterium | reverse complement strand
CGCCCCCTGATGGCCGTCAATCGGGCTTGGGCTGCCCGATTCCATCTGCATTTGGGCCAGCAGGTGAGGGTTGTCGCTGGAGGCCGCAGATTCATCGCCACCGTTGCGGCGCTGTATCGCCCGGAACCGCAGCGCCTGCTGGCGCGGGTCGGCGCCTTTCTCAGCCCCGGCGCCCTCGCCGGCATACCGCGCGACATCAACGGCGGCGTGCGCATGGCGCCCGCCGCCATCCCGTCCCTCGAACGCGCCATGTTCGCGCGGTTTCCCGCCATCACGGTCGTCAACCTTGCCGACGTGATCGAGCGCGTGCAGCAAGTGGTTGGCCAGGTCTCGCTGGTCGTGCGTTTCGTCTCCCTGTTCGCGATTCTCGCCGCCGCGATTGTGCTCGCCTCCGCCGTCGCCGGCACGCGCTTTCGCCGCCTGCAGGAAATCGCGGTGCTCAAGACCTGCGGCGCCACGCGCGCCGCCGTGGCCCGCATCTTCACCGTCGAGTTCGCCTTGCTCGGCCTCGTCGCCGGCGCTGCCGGTTCCCTGCTGGCTTTGGCGTTTGCCTCTCTGGCGGCGCGCTGGCTGATGGGCCTGTCGGTGCCTGTTGCCCTGCGGTTCGCGCTGGTCCCTGGCCTACTGGCGGTAGCGGGCAGCGTTGGCCTTGCCGTGGCCGCGGGTTGGCTCGCCGCCGCCCCCCTTCTCGCCCACAAGCCCCTCGTGGTGCTTCGTGGCGAGTAGTCCCGCGCCGCGCATCTCCTATGCGCAAGCCCGCGCATTTTACGACCGTTGTGGCCGCTGGCTTGATCTCCAACGCTGCCTGGAAGACGCCGCGTTCGCCGACCTGCTCGCGCACGCCGATTTCGCCGACGCGAAGCGCGTGGTGGAGTTCGGCTGTGGCACCGGCCGCCTCGCCCAACGTCTGCTCGCAAGAGAACTCCCTCCCCATGCCCATTACGTCGGGTTTGACCTCAGCACCACCATGCTGCGCGTCAGCCGCTCCCGCCTGGCGCGTTTCCGTGCCCGCGCTCAGGTCTTGCCGCTGTCGGGCCCGCCCCGCCTGCCGCTGGCGCCTGGCAGTTGCGACCGCTTTCTCGCCACCTACGTGCTGGACTTGCTCACGCCTGCCGATGCGGAGGCGGTCATCCGCCAGGCCCTTCGCCTGTTGGCACCCGGCGGCCTGCTTTGCGCCACCGTCATGGCGGCGCACTCCGGACTGCCGAACCGCGCCTTCCGCTCCGTCTGGACGGCCCTGCATCGCCTCAGCCCGCTCTTCGTGGGCGGCACGCAACCGGCGGACGCCCGCGCCTGGCTCGGGCCGGGATGGCGGCTGCGCCATTGCCGGCTCATCCGGCGCTTCGCCGTCTGCTCGCAAGTGCTGGTCGCCCAGCGCCTGCCCTAATCCCCGCGAGCCAAAGGGCTTGGATCGCCCGGACGATCCCGTCATTCATCGAAATCGCCCAAGTGGTAACGTCGCACCGACCCCGGTCGTAGAATGTAGAATCGAAGACGTATAGGTGTGCGCGCGCGCGCGCTCCCCATCATCGCTCTATGCCCGTTTCGACATCACGCATCGTCCCAGCCTTGGCGGCTCTTGCAGCTCTGATGGCCGGCTGCCGCTCCACCCCTCCCGTTGCCAAGGCGCTGCCCCCGGTGCCGGTTACGGTTGCGCGTGCCTCCACCGCAAGTGTGCCCACCCGCCTGCAGGCCATCGGGTCGGTGCAGCCCGTCAACACGGTTTCCGTGAAGTCTCTGGTCGGTGGCGAACTCCAAACCGTTGGATTCCAGCAAGGCGAAGAGGTGCACAAAGGCCAAGTGCTCTTCCGGATCGACCCGCATCCCTACGCCGCAGCTCTGGCACAGGCGCAAGCCAACTTGGCGCGTGATCTGGCCAACGACGCTCAGGCTCGTGCGGAAGCCCGCCGTTACGCCGACTTGGCCCGTCAGGGTATCGTCTCGGTCGAACAGAATGAACAGCTCCAGGCGGCGGCTGCCGCCGACGACTCCGTGGTGAGCGCCGACCGCGCCGCCGTGGAGTCGGCCAAGCTCAACCTCAGCTATTGCACCATCACCTCCCCGATTAACGGTCGCACCGGCAGCCTGCTGGTCCAGCCCGGAAACGTGGTTCAGCCCAACACGACGGTGCTGGTGACCATTAACCAAATTTCGCCGATCTACGTCTCGTTTTCCGTTCCCGAGCAGTATCTGCTGCAAGTGAAAAAAGACAACGCCCGCGGCGCGCTGCAGGTGAGCGCGCAGGCGCAGGCGGCCGCGGATACCGAGTCGGGCCGCTTGAGCTTCATCAACAACGCCATTGACGACACCACCGGCACCATCCAGCTCATGGCCACGTTCCCCAACACGAACGAGCGGCTCTGGCCCGGCGAGTACGTGAACGCCGAAGTCACGCTATCCGTGGACAGCAACGCCGTCGTCGTGCCCTCCACCGCCGTCCTCACCGGCCAAAGCGATATGTATGTTTACGTCCTTACGCCCAAGGGCACGGTCGAGAATCGCGTGGTGACCCCTTCGATCACTGTCAACGGCATGACCGTCATCACCAAGGGCGTCTCGCCCGGCGAGACGGTGGTGACCGACGGGCAACTCGCTCTCTTCCCCGGGGCAAAGGTCGCGGTGCGCCAAGGCGCGCCGGCTGCGGGCGGCTCCGGCGGATTGGTACAGGCCGCGCAGTAGCCGAAGGGAAGCGGGCATGAATCTCGCAGGCATCTTTATTCGGCGGCCGATCGCTACCGCGCTGCTCATGGCGGCCATTTTGCTGTTCGGTATCGTCGCCTATCGCGCCCTGCCGGTCAGCGATCTGCCCAACATCGATTTCCCGACGATTCAGGTGCATGCCGGCCTGCCCGGCGCCAGCGCACAGACCATGGCCTCCACCGTGGCCACGCCGCTGGAGAAGCAGTTTTCGTCCATCCCCGGTCTGGACGAGATGAGTTCCTCGAGCCAGCAGGGCTCAACCTCCATCGCCCTGCAGTTCGATCTCAGCCGCAATATCGATGGCGCCGCCGGCGACGTACAAACCGCGATCAACGCCGCCGGCGGCCAATTGCCGGCCGGCATGCCCTCGCCGCCCACCTTCCATAAGGTCAACCCGGCGGACACCTCGATCCTCAATATCGCCCTCAGTTCCAGCACCCAGCCGCTCTCCACCGTGGATCACTACGCCGAAGACGTCGTGGGCCAGCAGATCTCCATGATCAGCGGCGTCGCCGAGGTGAATGTCATGGGCGCGCGCAAGTACGCCGTCCGCATTCAGCTCAATCCCCTGGCCATGGCGGCGCGGGGCGTCGGCGTCGATACTGTGCAATCGGCCATTCAGAACGGCAACGTCAACTTGCCCGCCGGCGTGCTCTGGGGCAAGAACAAGGCCTACACCGTTCAGGCCACCGGCCAGCTGAACAGTGCGGCCGCCTACCGCAAGCTCATCGTCGCCTACAACCATGGCGCGCCGGTGCGGCTGCAGGACATCGCCAACGTCATCAACAGCGTCGAGGTCGACAAGAACGAGAGTTGGGTCAACGGCGTGCCCGCGGTTTTGCTGACGATCAGCAAGCAGCCGGGCGAGAACACCATCAACACCGTGGACCGGATCGAGGCCATGCTGCCCAAGATCCGCGCCTCGGTGCCCCCGTCCATTCAGGTCCAGGTCGAATACGACAAGTCCATCCCCATCCGCAACTCGGTGGACGATGTCAAGTTCACCCTGGTGCTCACCATGTTCCTGGTGGTGATGGTGATCTTCCTGTTCCTCAAGAACATTTCCGCCACCCTGATTCCCAGCCTGGCGCTGCCCTTCACCATCATCGGCACGTTCGCCGTGATGTACTTGCTGCATTACAGCTTGGACAACCTTTCGTTGTTGGCGCTCACGCTCTCGGTCGGCTTTGTCGTGGATGATGCCATCGTGATGCTGGAGAACATCGTCCGCCACCTCGAAATGGGCAAGCCCGCCTTTCGCGCCGCGCTTGACGGCTCCCGGGAGATCAGCTTCACCATCTTGTCCATGACGCTGTCGCTGTCGGCGGTGTTCATCCCCTTCCTCTTCATGGGCGGCGTGCTGGGCCGCCTCCTGCATGAGTTCGCGGTCACCATCGGCGCCGCCATCCTCGTCAGCGGCTTCGTCTCGCTCACGCTCACGCCCATGCTCTGCAGCCGCTTCCTCAAGAATGAGCATGGGCGCAAGCACGGCCGCTTGTACAACTGGCTCGAGGGCGGCTTCCAGGCCATGTACCGCGCCTATGACGCCGGTCTGCGGCTGGTGCTGCGCCATCCGCTGCTGACCATGGGCGTCGCCGGCCTTATTCTGGCGGTCACCGTGCAGCTCTTCCTCATCCTGCCCACCGGATTCCTGCCCAATCAGGATATGGATGAGGTGGTGGCCCATGTTCAGGCCGCGCAGGGCATCTCCTGGCAGGCCATGAAGCAGCACGAGCTCGAGGTGATGAAAATCTTCGACGCCCTGCCGGAAACCAAGGCCGCCATGGCCATGGCCGGGGGGGGCGCCGGCAACACCGGCCAGATCTTTGATCACCTGGTGCTTCGTTCCCAGCGCAAGCGCAGCGCCGACCAGATCATCGCTGCCGTGCGCCCCGAACTCGAGAAGATCCCCGGCGTGAAAGTCTTCCTGCAGAGCCCGCCGCCGATCCAGATCGGCGCCCACGGCACCAACAGCATGTACCAGGTGGCGCTCGAGGGGAGCAATCCCTCCGAGCTCTATCACTACGCGCCGTTGCTCGCCCAGCGGCTGTCGCAGTTTCCCATGCTCAAGGACGTCAACACCGACATGCAGATGTCGAATCCGCAGGTCAATGTTGTCATCGATCGCGACAAGGCCTCCAGCCTCGGCGTCACCGCCGAACAGATCGAGCAGGCGCTCTATACCGCCTACGGCCAGCGTCTGTTGTCGATGATCTACGCTCCGGACGACGAGTACTACGTCATCACCGAGCTGCAGTCCAAGTACCAGCTCAACCCTCAAACGCTGTCCTATCTGTACGTGCACTCCACCTCGGGTGCCTTGGTCCCGCTCAGCGCCGTCACCCATTTCACCGAGGACCTCGGGCCTTTGACCGTCAATCACATCGGCCAGTTCCCGGCGGTGACCATCTCCTTCAATTTGCGCTTGGGCGCCTCCCTCGGGCCGGCCGTCGCGCTCGTCCAGCAGACCGCTCGCCAGATGCTGCCGCCCGATATCTCGGTCGTCTTCCAAGGCACGGCGCAGGTCTTCCAGCAGTCCATGCAGGGCATGGGCCTGCTCGTCATCTTGGCCGTGCTGGTGATCTACATCGTCCTGGGAATCCTCTACGAGAGCTTCATCCACCCCATTACCATCCTCTCCGGCCTGCCCGCGGCTGCCTTTGGCGCTCTGGTGACGCTCTGGTTGTTCCATCAAGATCTGAATATCTACTCCATCGTCGGCGTCATCATGCTGGTTGGCATCGTGAAGAAAAATGCCATCATGATGATTGACTTTGCCCTCCAGGCCGAGCGCGAACACGGCTGGGATCCACGCAAGGCTATTTACGAAGGGGCGCTGGTGCGCTTCCGCCCCATCATGATGACCACCTTCTGCGCCCTCGTCGGCACCTTGCCCATTGCCATCGGCATCGGCTCCGGCGCCTCCAGCCGCCGCCCCTTGGGCTTGGCGGTGGTGGGCGGGCTGCTCTTCAGCCAGGTCCTGACCCTGTTCATTACGCCGGTGGTCTACGTCTACATGGACCGCCTCCAGGGTTGGATGGGTCACAAGAAGCCGGCGGCGGCGGAGCGGACCCCGTTGCCCAGCGAAGTCGGTAGCTTCTAGCGGCCTACGCCGGCTGTTCGGCGGCCATCCGCGCCGCCGGCGCCGCCGCCACCCGAATGCAGTTGCGTCCGCCGCGCTTGGCGTCGTAGAGCGCATGATCGGCGCGCCGCAGCAGGTCGCTCCAGGTTTCCGCCAGCGCCGCCTCCGGCGATGCGATCGCCACGCCAAAGCTCGCCGTCAGCGTCAACTGCCGGCGCTCGTAATCGATCTGTAGCGCCTGCAGACGCCCGCGTAGCCGTTCCGCCACCAGTTGCGCGCGCTCGCCATCGCGGTCCGGCAGCACCGCGATGAACTCTTCGCCCCCGAATCGCGCCAAGAGGTCGGTGCTGCGCAGGCACCGCTGCAGCATCTGCGCCGCCGCCGCCAGCGCTGCATCTCCCGCCGCATGCCCGTAAGCGTCGTTCAACCGCTTGAAGTGGTCGAGATCGATCGCCACCACCGCCAGCGGGCTGTTGCGCCGCGCGCAGGCCGCCAATTCCCGCTGTCCCGCCAGGTCCAGCGCGCGCCGGTTCATAACCCCGGTCAACGCATCGGTTCGCGCCTGCTGTTCCAATTGGTTGCGCAGCCGCGCCGTCATCATCCACACGAAGCCAAACGCCATCCCGACGCTGAACACCAGGTACAGCACCGCGCCGCCGAACCGCGCCGAATCGTTGGCCAGCAGATTGGCGCTCACCCCGCGCCAGTCCGCCAGCACCGCCCGCGCCAGGCTCAGCGTCGCCACACCCGCCAGCAGCGCCGCCGTCGCCCGCGCCGGGACCCGCTCCGCCGGCTCGTCGTGCGACAGCAGCACC
>DAIDIF010000304.1 GCA_027451805.1 Acidobacteriota bacterium | reverse complement strand
CGCAGCGTGCCGGTGGCGCTCGCCTCCAGGCCCGCGCCCGTCCATTGGTCCGGCCAGGCGGTCTGGCAGGCCTCACCCGCCGGGCTCGACCTGACCCGATTGACGATCCGCCGCGGCGCCGAACACCTCGCGCTCGCCGGGCGCTACGCCCACTGGCGCACGCTGCGCCTCACCGGCAGTTTCGGCGGACTCGAGCTGGCCAGCGTTCCCGATCTGCTCGCCACCGCCGGCGTGCGCTCGCGCTGGCTGGCGCTGCTCCCCGCTCTCGCCGCCGCCGCCGCCGGCACCTTCCAGCTGCAGGGCCCGGCCGCGTCCCGCTGGCGGCCGCAGCTGGCGCTGCAACTGCGCTTGCAGCCGGTGGAGGCGCTGCCCGCCGGCGCCACCGCGATCGGCGGCGTGCTCGACGCCCGCGCCGATTTCGCCGCCGGCACGCTGCAGTTGCGCCGGCTCGATCTGCAGGCGGCGGGGGCGCAGCTCGCCGCCGGCGGCGCGCTGGCGCCGCGCGCCGCCGCCCTCACGCTGCGCTTCTCCACTCCCGCGCTCGAGCGGCTGCGGCCGCTGGCCGCGGCCGCGGCCGCCCTCGCCGGCATCAAACTGGCGGCCTTCGGCGGCGGCGCGCAGTTTCAGGGCACCCTCCATGGCGCGCTGCGTGCGCCTACGGTCAGCGGCCGGCTCGAGCTGACGCAGGCGTTCTGGGGCGCGCGCCGCCTGGACGCACTGGCGCTGGCGGGCTCGCTCACCCCGGGCACGCTCAATGTCACCCAGGCGGAGCTGCGCCTGGGGCGCGAGCAGATCCGGGCCGCGGGTCTGGTCTCGCTCCAGCGTTATCGCCTGGCGCCCGCCAGCCGTTTGCGCCTCACCGGCTCGGCCCGGGGCGTGAGCCTGGCCAGCCTCCAGGCGTGGGCCGGCGTCCAATACCCGGTGAGCGGCACGCTCACCGCCGCGGCCTCGGTCGGCGGCACGTGGGCGCAACCCCAGGCCCAGGGCCACATCGCGCTGCAGCAGGCGCGCTGGCGCGGCCAGCCCGTCCGCGCCGTGACCGCCGATCTTCGGCTGCTCCACGGCCAGCTCACCACCCGCGACTTGGCCATCGAGCTGCCCCGCACCCGCATCGCCGGCAGCGTCACCCTGGGCCTGCGGGATCGCACCTACAGGTTGCATCTGGCGAGCGGGGGCGTCGCCCTCGGCGGCATCGCGATGCTGCAGTCCCCGCGCCTCGCCATCCACGGCCAAGTGCGCTTTCAGCTCAATGGCAGCGGCGCCTGGGATGAGCCCCAGGCCGAGCTCATCCTCGCCACCCGCGGCCTGCGCAGCAATCAGGAGAGCCTGGGCGACGTGGGCGCGCGCCTGCTCCTGGGGCACGGGCAGGTGCAGTTCCACGTCGCCGACGTGCTCACCAACGGCAGCTTCAACCTCAACGGCTCCGTCGCCGCCGCCGCGCCCTACACCGCTCATGCCCGCCTCGATCTGCGCGATTACGACTTCGACGCCTGGCTGGAGCGCTTCACTCCCGCCGACCTCACCGGCCACAGCCACGTCAGCGGCACCGCCACCCTCGACGGGCCGCTGGCGCAGCCCGATCGCCTGGCGGTGCGCGTCGCGCTCGATCCGGTGGAGTTGGCCCTGGGCGGGCTGGTCATCCATAACCAGGGCCCGATCGTGATCGCCGCGGCCCAGCACCGCCTCACGCTCGAGCCGGCGCGCATCGTCGCCCCCGACACCGACTTCACCCTGCACGGCAGCGCCGCCCTCGGCGACGTGCTGCGGCCGCGCGCCTTCCTGGGCGCGCTCACCGGCGGCCTGGCCGGCCGCATCAACCTGGCGCTCATCCACAGCCTCCACCCCGAAACCAGCTCCGCCGGCGATATTGGGGTGGCGGCCTCCTTCAGCGGCACCCTGGCGCGGCCGCGCGTGCGCGGCCAAGTGACCATCCGCAACGCCAGCCTGGCGGAGGCCGGCCTGCCCATCGCCTTTGACGACATTCAGGGCGACTTGGCCCTGAGCGGCCGCCACGTGGAGGTGCGCACGCTCACCGCCCACACCGGCGGCGGCACCGTCGCCATCGCCGGCTTCGCGGCCGACACCGCCAGCGGCGTCACCTTCGACCTCAGCGCCCGCGGCCAGAACCTGCGCCTGCGCTATCGCGGCATCAGCGCCACCGGCGACCTGCAGATGGGTCTCCGCGGCCGGCCGCAGAGCGCGCTGCTGGACGGCGCCGTGCAACTCAACCGCATCGGCCTTGACCCCAACTTCGACCTTGCCGTCTTCCTGGCTTCGTCGTCGCAGCCCGCCGCGCCGCCCAATCCGGATTCGGTGCTCAACCACGTCCGCCTCGACGTGCACCTGGTCACCGGCCCGCAGGTCGAGGTCGCCACCAATGTCGCGCACCTGCAGTTGCAGGCCGACGTCCGGCTGCGCGGCACGCTCGCTCAGCCCTCCGTCCTCGGCCGCGCCAGCGCCAGCGAAGGCCGCATCCTCTTCGCCGGCAACCAGTACCAGGTGACCAAGGCGCAGGTGCAGTTCGTCAACCCGTTCCAGATCGAGCCCCTGGTGGACGTCAGCCTCACCACCACAGTGCAGCAATATGACATCACTTTGAACCTCGTCGGCCCGCCCGACAAACTCGCCATCACCTACCGCAGCGACCCGCCCCTGGCCAGCGCCGATGTCATGTCGCTGCTGGCCACCGGCCAGACCACCCAGGCCGGCGCCAGCCTGGCCAACGAGGCCAGCAATTTCGCTCCCAGTGAGCAGTTGCTCGGCCAGGCGCTCAACAGCCTGGTGGCCAGCCGCCTGCACCGCCTCTTCGGCATCACCCAGGTGCAGGTCAACCCCGATACCGGCATGCTCGGGCCCACCGGCAGCGGCGGCACGGTCACGGTCGAGCAGCAGGTCTCGCGCAACCTGAAGCTGACCTATACCCAGAACCTTTCCAGCAGCAGCCAGGACATCATCCAGATTGATTGGACCATCAGTCGCTCCATGGGCATCACTCTCAACCGCGACCAGTTCGGCCTCTATGGCTTGAAGTTCACCTTCCGCCAGCGCGCCCGCTGACCCCCGGCGGCGATCCAAACCCCGCCGCTATACTGGAGGGCAGGGTCCAGGACCTGCAGCCGGCATGTCGTACCGCTCCACCTCGCCGCCCTCGTACACCTTCAGCGTGCCCGGCTTCACGCGCGCGGTGAAGGTGTTGATCATCGCCACCACGGCGGTCTTCGTGCTGCAGTACGTGGACCGCAGCCTGAACAACCTGCTGGTGACCTGGTTCGCGCTGGTGCCCAACCTGGTGGCGCTGGGGCAGGTCTGGCGGCTGGCCAGCTATCTCTTCCTGCACGCCAGCATCAGCCACCTCTTCTGGAATATGTTCGGGCTCTGGATGTTCGGCGTGTGGGTGGAAGAGGAGATCGGCAGCCGGCGGCTGTATCAGTTGTACTTCGTCTGCGGCATCGGCGGCGCCGTGGTGGACGTGCTGGCGCATTTTCTGCTGCGGCCGCACGTGCTCAGTTATACGATTGGCGCCTCGGGCGCGATCTATGGAGTCCTGCTGGCGGCGGGGCTGCTGTTTCCCGACCGTCCGGTGTTTCTGCTGTTGCCGCCGGTCACGGTGAAGATGAAATGGCTGGTGCTGTTTTACGGCGCGCTGGAGTTTCTCTTCACGCTGCATGGCGCCGGCGCCGACGGCATCGCCCACTTCGCCCATTTGGGCGGCATGCTGTTCGCCTTTCTTTTTCTAAAATGGCGCACCCCGCGCTGGGGTATGACGCAGAGCTACGAGCGCTGGCGCCGCAAGCAAATGCAGAAGAAGTTCGAAGTCTACATGAACCAGCGCGACCGCCGCCCCCCGCCCGGCGGCTGGCGCAACTAATCCCGCGGCGCGGGCCGCGCCTGCCGATGGCGGCCCGGCGCGGCCTCTGCTACAGTGAAGGGCTGAGTTGGCATGCTGAAATTTCGCGACGTTGATTTCATCGGCATCGGCGCGTTGCTGTCGGAAAACGAGCGCCTGGTGCGCGACAGCGCCCGCCGCTGGGTCGAGGAGCGCATCATCCCCATCATCGAGGGCTGCGCCCGCGAGGGCCGCTTCCCGATGGAGCTGGTTCCCGAGATGGCCGCGATGGGCTTTT
>DAIDIF010000303.1 GCA_027451805.1 Acidobacteriota bacterium | reverse complement strand
CCGGAGCGGCCGAAAGCGCTGAGCCCGGCGGCGATCGCCGGCCGCAACCTGTTCCAGAGCTATTCCTGCTACGCCTGCCACGGCGTGGGCGGGCTGACGGGCACGGTGGCGGCGCCGCCGCTGGCGGGCACCGCCTCGCTGCTGCCGGCGCGGGTGATCGAGGACCTGCTGCTGCATCACAGCATCCAGATGCAGCAGGGCGGCATGCCGCTCACCGACCTGAGCCCGCGGCAGGCGGCCGAGCTCGCCGCCTACATCCGCTCGCTGCCGTCAGGACCGGGGCACTGAAGACGCGGTAAGCCTTCCGCCTTGCGCGTTCCCCGCCGCCGCGCGGCGGCGGGCTGCGGGGCGCCGGGCTGGAGGTGAGCCCGCCTCTGCGCGCCCGCCGCCGAGTGCGCCCAGTGCTATCATTGCTAGCAATGGCGGCACTGCATATTCGAAACCTGCCGGACGCGGTCAAGCAGGGCTTGCGCGAGCGGGCGGCGCGCCACGGGCGCAGCATGGAGAGCGAGGCGCGCGCGATTCTGGCCGAGGCGGTGAACGGCACGCCGGCGCAGGCCTTCGACCCGGGGTTGATTCAGGCGTACTTCGCGCGACTCTTCCCCGCGGGCAAGCCGGACGGGGTGCGCGGGTTGATTCGGGAGCGGCGGCGCGAAGCGGGGCGGGAGGAGCGGGAATACCAGCGGAGCCTGCAGCGGACGCGGAAGCGATGAGCGTGCTGGACGCTTCGGCGCTGTTGGCCCTGGTGCTGTCCGAACCGGGGGCGGAGGCAGTCGGGAAAGCCCTGGCCGCCGGCGGCGCCTTGATCTCGACCGTGAATCTGGCGGAGGTTCTCGCGCGCGTGAGGCGGGCCGGCCACGATGTGGATGCGGCCGCGGCTCAAATCGCGCGGCTGCCGCTGGCGGGAATTGCGTTCACCGAGGAGCACGCTCTGGAGAGCGCCCGCCTTCTCCCGGCGACGCGCGCCCTGGGGCTTTCCTTCGGCGATCGGGCCTGCCTGGCGCTGGCGCGGGAGCGGCACGCGCGCGTCCTCACCGCCGATCGCGCCTGGAAGCGGCTGCGCGCCGGGATCGAGATCGAGGTGATCCGGTAGCCGCTACTTGGCGGCGGGCAGGCTCCAGATGTCGAGCGTGCCGGTGGTAAGGCGGCGGTTGACGTTGCCCTCGGGCAGGATGATCTTGCCATCGACCACGATGGGGCTGTTCCAGTGGCCGGAGCCGCAGGCGAGATCGGCGATTTGTTTGCCGGTGGCGGGGTCGTAGACGCGCAGGCCGGGGTCATACCCGCCATAGACGAAGAGGAGGCCGCCGGCCACCACCGGGCTGGTGCCGCCATTGGCGTTGCGCCACTGGGTGACCAAACGCTGGTGGACCACCTCCCAGGCTTCGGTGCCGCGGCCGTCGGCGGCGATCATCCAGGTCTGGCCGTCGTGGCGCCAGACGGCGGGGGCGGTGAACAGCATCTGGCCGCCGGGCGTGGGCACGGTCTGCAACTCGTGATCCTGGTGCGGCGCCGTGCCGGCGATCGCCGCCAGGCTAATCAGCCGGATGAGGCGGTCCTTGCCGCCCTGGGCGATGAGACCGTTGCCGAGCAGCACCGGCGAGGTTGAGCCCAGGTCGAGGTCGCGCATTTGCAGCTCATCGGTGTTGGCCGGAGTGTAGTTGGCCAGCATGCGGGTGGCGTCGGGATTGAGCTCGATGACCGAATCGCCCCAGTAGGTGCTGCCGTCCCAGCGGGCGTTGCCGGTGGCGATGAAGAGATTGCCGGCGGCGTCCTGCACCGCGCCGGCGCGGCCCCAGATGGCGGAGTCGCTCTCGGGGCAACTGGCGGGCTGGATCAGGCCGGTGCGGTTGCTGCAAAGCGAGTTCCAGACGTGCAGCAGCTGGCCGCTGGCGGGATCGAGGATGGCGACGTGACCCTGGTAGGGGGAGCGGTCGCCGATGTAGCCGGCGGTGACGGCGATGACGTGGCCGCTGCCGTAGCTCAGCGGCGAGTCCATTTTTTCGCGCAGCGGGAGCAGCGTGATGGCGGTGCGCCAGAGGACGTGGCCGTCGCTGACGGCCAGCTTCTGGATATAGCCGTCGGGGGAGGCGGCGTAGATGGCCTGGAGGCCGGGATCGGCGATGGGGGTGGAGTTGGTGACCTGGCGGCTCTGGGTGAGAGCGGCGTAATCGGGCGGGGTGAAGGTCCAGAGCAGGGCGCCGGTATCGGCGTCGAGCGCCTCGGTTTTGCCGAAGCCGGTGGTGAAGAAGATGGTGTTGTGGGCGGCGCCCTTGACCTGGGCGCCATGAATATAGATCACCGAGGCGTCCACGGTGCCGTCGAGCGGGACCTGGCGGCGGACAAGGGCGTTGACATTGGCGGCGGTGATGCCGGTGGGGCCGGCGGGAGCGCTGGTGCGGGCGGCGTTGCCGCCGAACTGGGTCCAGTTGCGGTTGATGGTCTGGGCGGCGGCGGCGGCCGCCAGCGCCCAGACCGCGATCAGCAGCCGACGCGCAAGGTGCGATGCCATGGCGACAGTATGCCATTGCGGACCGTATTGGTTTTGCGGACGGGCGAGAGTATAGTCCCTGTGACTGGCCTGAACCCCGGCCGGCGGGAGAGCGAGCATGCGAAAACTGACATTGGCGGCGGTGGTGACGATATTCCTGGCGGCAGCGGCGGCGCAAGCGCCGGGGGTGCGAAGCTATGCGGCCCTGCGCTGGCGCTACATCGGGCCGCCGGGCAACCGCACCGACGCGGTGGTGGGGGTGCCGGGCGATCCTTCGACCTACTATGCCGGCGCGGCGGCGGGCGGGGTGTTCAAGACCACCGACGGCGGGCTGCACTGGCGCCCGATCTTCGACCAGGAGCCGGACGAGTCCATCGGCGCGCTGGCGGTCGCCGCCTCCGACCACAACGTGGTGTGGGCGGGCACGGGCGAGGCGTTTATCCGCAGCCACATCTCGATCGGCGCGGGCGTGTTCAAATCCACCGACGCGGGCGCGACCTGGAAGTTCATGGGGCTGAAGAACACCGGCCGCATCCCGCGCATCGTGATCGACCCGCGCAACCCGCAGGTGGTGCTGGTGTGCGCCACGGGCACGACCTACGGGCCGCAGCAGAGCCGGGGCGTGTTCCGCTCGACCGATGGCGGCGCGACCTGGACGAAGACGCTGTTCGTGAACCCGGATACGGGCTGCAGCGGGCTGGCGATGGACCAATCCAACCCGCGCATTCTGTTCGCCGGCATGTGGCAGTACGAGCAGCACACCTGGGGGCAGCGCTCGGGCGGGCCGTCGAGCGGGGTGTACAAATCCACCGACGGCGGCGTGAGCTGGACCAAGCTCGAGGGCCACGGACTGCCGCACGCGCCGCTGGGCAAGATCAACCTGGCGATCGCGCCCTCGGACCCGCAGCGGGTCTACGCCATGATCGAGACCGGCGACGGCTTCATCATCGACGGCAAGGCGACGCAGAAGGGGGTGCTGTGGATGTCCAACGACGGCGGCGCGAACTGGACGATGATGAGCACCAACCCCGGGCTGCAGAGCCGCACGCATTACTACAACCGCGCCCAGGTATCGAGCGACAACCCCAACGAGATCTACTTTTTGGGCAACTCGTTCCTGCACTCGCTCGACGGCGGGCGCACGCTGACGCCGATGGCATCGCCGGGGGGCGACAACCACGACATGTGGATCGACCCGACCAACGCGCGCAACATGATCGTCTCCAACGACAGCGGGGTGAGCATCACCCACGACCGGGGCCTGGTGTGGAACCACGTCCAGCTTCCGATCGCGGAGATTTACCACATCGCGGTCGACAACGACGTTCCTTATCACGTCTACGGCAACAAGCAGGACGGCAGCAGCTACATGGGGCCGAGCCAGACGGGCGTGAGCGGCTTTTTCTTCGGCGGGCGCGGACGCGGCGGGCAGCCGCAGCTGGGGCCGCCGATTCCGGCCTCCGACTTCGTGTCGGTGGGCGGGGGCGAGAGCGGCTGGGCGCAACCCGACCCGGTGGACCACAACATCGTCTGGTCGTCGGGCTCGGGCGACGGCAGCATGGGCGGCATCGTGACGCGGGAGGACCTGCGGACGCAGCAGATCCGCAACGTCGAGGTCTGGCCGGACGACACGCTGGGGACGAACGCGGCGCAGCTGAAGTACCGCTTCATGTGGGAGTTTCCGCTGGCGTTTTCGCCCTTTGACCACGACACGCTCTACGCCGGCAGCCAGTTCGTGCACGTCACGCACGACGGCGGGCAGAGGTGGCAGATCATCAGCCCCGACCTGACGCGCGACCTGAAGAGCAAGCAGCAGCCCTCGGGCGGGCTGACGCAGGACAACATCGGGGTGGAGTACTTCGACACCATCTTCTCGATCGCGGAGTCGCCCAAGCAGCGCGGGCTGATCTGGGTGGGCACCAACGACGGGCTGGTGCAGCTCACCCAGGACGGCGGCAAGACCTGGAAGAACCTGACCGCCAACCTGCCGGGGATTCCCGAGTACGGGGTGATCAGCAGCATCGAACCGTCGTTCTTCGCGGCGGGGACGGCCTACCTCACGGTGGACGGACATACGGTGAACGACCGCAACCCCTACGTCTACCGCACGACCGATTACGGCGCCACCTGGACGAAGATCACCGACGGGCTACCGATCGAGCCCAACGGCTACGCGCACCAGGTGATCGAGGATCCGAACCGGCAAGGGCTGCTGTTCCTGGGCACGGAAGGCGGCGTGTACGTCTCCTTCAACGACGGCGACCGGTGGCAGCCGCTGCAGAACAACCTGCCGCACGTGCCGGTGTACGGGCTGACGGTGCAGACCACCTGGCACGACCTGGACATCGCCACCTACGGGCGCGGCTTCTGGATCCTGGACGACATCCAGCCGCTGGAGGATTTTGCCGCGGCCACCGCGAGCGCGCCGGCAACGCTGTTTCCGGTGCGGCCGACGTACGAGTTTCACCGCGCCGGCGGATTCTTTTTCGGCGGCGGCAACGACAACACGGTGGGGAACAACCCGCCCGCCGGGGCCGATATCACCTACTACCTGCCGCAGCGCGCGGCGGGACGGGCGCGGATCGAGATCCTCGATGCCAGCGGCCGGGCAATCGCCCGGCTGAACGGGCCGGCAACCGCGGGCCTGCACCGGCTGTGGTGGAACCTGCACGGGGCGATGTCGGCGCCGCTGCGGGTGCGGACCACGCCGCCGGACATGCCGTCGGTGACGCTGAACGCGCAGGGATGGCGGAATACGCCCTATCTCCGTCCGGTGGCGCTGACCTATCCGCCCGGGCGGTACACGGTGAAGCTGACGGTGGGGGGCACGTCGGCGACGCAGCCGCTGAGCGTACGCAAGGACCCGCTCTCGCCGGGCACGCCGGCGAGCTTTGCGGCGCAGTTCCAACTGGCTTCGGCCATCCGCTCGGAGCTGAGCGAACTGGCGGGGCTGCTGAACCGCACCGAGGCGGTGCGTGTGCAGTTGCGCACGCTGGCAACGACGTTGGCGCTGGACGGCGGGGGAGCGCCGCTGCAACGGCAGGAGCAGGCGATCGACACCAAGCTGTTCGCGCTCGAGTGCACCTTATTCAAGGCCGACTCGACCGGCGCGGGCGAGGACGAGGACCGCGTGCCGGCGGCGCTGGGCGACGCGCTCGACCATCTCTTCCAGGACGTGACCAGCGCCGATTATGCGCCCACCGACCAGGAGGCGGCGGTGAACCAGCTCTTGATCGGGCGGCTGCACGCGGCCGCGGCCGCGCTCGACACCATCGACCGCACCGGGGTGGCGGCGCTGAACACGGCCTTGGCGGAGCACAAGATGGCGGGCATCACGACGATCGGCAGCGGAGGGACGCAGCCCTAGCGCCGGCGGCGGAGACGGCTGCCGGGGAGGCGCGGGGCGCGCCTCCCGGCGCATGCGGGCGGTATAATCTCAACCATGCGCATGCGTGGCGGCGTCTTTCTGCTGGCTCTTCTGGCGTGTTCCGCGCTCGCCCAGGCTCCGCCTCCGGCCGCACCCGCGGCGGCGGCGCCCAGCGCGGCGCCAGCGGCGGCCCCGGCCCCGGCCAGCGCGGCGGAACAGACGGCGATGGGCCACATCGCCAAGCTATTCAACGATCCGGCCACGCCGCCGGAGGTGTTCGACCGGGCGATCCGCGGGTTCCGGCAGCGGTATCCGCACAGCCGGCAGATGCTGACGGTGCTGATCACGGCGGTGCGGTTTCATCGCCGGCGGGGCGACTACCTGCCGGAGCTGCACTACGGGCTGGACGTGCTCCAGCTGGACCCGAACAACCTGTACACGCTGTCGACGCTGGGGATGGCGATTCCGGAAAACGTGCGCAGCACCGACCTCGATCTGGAGCAGCGCCTGGCGCAGGCGGAGAGCTACGACCGCAAGGTGTTGGCGGTGGCGCACAGCTTCCAGATCACGCCGCAGGGTCTGAGCTACGGCGGCAACCACTTCACCGCGGCGCAGGCGCGGGCGCTGACCGACAACCTGGCCGGGCCGGCGTACGCCTCGCTGGGGCGCATCGCCTGGATCCGGAAGCAGTACGCGCCCGCCATCGCCGCCTACCGGCAGGCGCTGGCCTACGAAACCACGGCGACGGCGAAGTCGCAGACCTGGTACAACATCGCGATCTCGGAACAGGCGCAGGGACACACGCCGCAGGCGCAGGCGGCGCTGAAGACGGCGCTGGGGCTGGCGCCGCCGGGCTCGCTGCTGAACGCGATGGTGATGCGGGAGCTGCAGCGGGTCAACGCCGCCGCCAGCTCCGGCGTGCCGCGATGAGCGCGGGCGCGGGTTCGCTGCGCGACTGGAATCCGGAGCAGTACCTGAAGTTCGACCGCGAGCGCAACCGGGCGGTGTGCGACCTGGCGCGGCGGGCGCGCGAGCACCTGCCGGGGCGGCCGCGCATCGTGGATTTGGGCAGCGGACCGGGCAACAGCACCGCCATCCTGGCCGAGACCTTTCCCGGTTCCGACCTCACCGGCCTCGACGCCTCCCCCACCATGCTGGCCGCCGCCCGGGCCGCGCACCCGGAGCTGCGCTTCGAGGCGGGCGACATTCGCGCCTGGGCGGAGGGAACGGGGGCCGATGACGAGCTGGTGTTCGCCAACTCGGTGCTGCACTGGCTGCCGCAGCCGGAGACGCTGCTGCCGCGGCTGCTGGGGCGGGTGGCCCCGGGCGGCGTGTTCGCCTTTCAGGTGCCGGCCAACTGGGAAGCGCCGGTGTACCAACTGCCGCGCGAGCTGGCGGCTGCGCCGCGCTGGCGGGAGTTTTTCCACGCCCGGCCGGTGAGCGATTGGCAGACCCATGAGCTCAGCTATTTCTACGACCTGCTCGCCCCGCACGCCGCCGCAGTCGAGTTGTGGGAAACCGTCTACGTCTACGCCTGGCCGGGGCCGGAGACCATCGTGGCCTGGTACGAGGGCAGCGGGTTGCGTCCCTACCTGGCAGCGCTGCCCGACGAGGCGGCGCGGCAGGAGTTCCGCGCGGCGTACTTGGAGGGCTTGCGGCAGGCCCACCGGCCGCAGCCGGACGGCAAGCTGCTGTTCCCCTTCCGGCGGCAGTTCGTGATGGCGCGACGCTAGCGAGCTCTAGGCCAGGCGCCGCCCGCAGTTCGAGCACCAGGCGGAGGGCGCGGGCGCGCCGCAACCGCAGCAGAACCGGCCCGCGGCGGGTACCGGCTGCACCAGCACGCGCGCGGGCCCGGGCTCGACCAGGGCCCACATCAGGGCGGCAATCCACCCCACCACCGTCCAGCCCAGAAAAAAGTTGACCAGGAAGATGGGCACGAACGACGCCTTATTGTGCGCCACGATGGTGGGCAGAAAATACAGGAACAGCAGGGCGGCAAAGGTCAGCATCAGCCTCTCCCTTGACGGAGCGAGACCCGGCACGGCGTCACCGCGGGGCCGCGGATCAGCCGGCCCGGG
The DNA here is from genome assembly GCA_027451805.1 of Acidobacteriota bacterium. GTDB lineage: Bacteria > Acidobacteriota > Terriglobia > Terriglobales > SCQP01 > SCQP01. The sequence continues at coordinate 6,157 of DAIDIF010000303.1, read as the reverse complement.
GTGACGGCGCTGCGCCCCGCCTCCGAAACTCCTCTCCGGACCAAGATACGCCTTTGCTATTCTGAATGTTCCGTTTATGGCCCCGACTATGCACGCCATTGTCAAGCCCTCGGCCGCCCCCGGCGCCGCCTACCAGGAGGTTCCGGTGCCGGAGATCGGCCTGCGGGACGTGCTGGTGAAGGTCCACACCGCCTCGATTTGCGGCACCGACCTGCATATCTGCGACTGGGACGCCTGGTCACAGAGCCGCATCCATCCGCCGCTGGTGTTCGGACATGAGTTCTGCGGCCACATCGCCCGCCTGGGCGGCGAGGTCGAGGGGCTCAAGGAAGGCGAGCTGGTTTCGGCGGACATGCACGTCTTTTGCGGGCACTGCTACCAGTGCCGCAGCGGCGAGGCGCACATCTGCCAGAACGTGAAGATCCTGGGGGTGGACGGGCCGGGATGCTTCGCCGAGTATGTGCGCATTCCGGCGGCCAACATCGTGCCGCTGGGCGCGGGCATTTCCACCGATTACGGCGCCATCCTGGACCCGCTGGGCAACGCGGTGCACACCGTGCTGGCGGGGCCGGTGGCGGGGCGCAGCGTGGCGGTCATCGGCTGCGGCCCCATCGGGCTGATGGCGATCGCGGTGGCCCGCGCCTGCGGCGCCGGGCCGGTGCTCGCCAGCGAGATCAATGCCAACCGGCGCGGGCTGGCGCAGGCGATGGGCGCGGACGTGGTGCTCGACCCCGCCCGCGACAACGTGGCGGAGCGGGCGCGGGCGCTGACGCCGGGCGGGGGCGTGGACGCGGCGCTGGAGTTCAGCGGCCATCCGGAGGGCATCCGGACGGCGTTCCAGGCGGCGCGGCCCGGAGGACGGGTCAGCCTGCTCGGCATTCCCTCGCGCGCGGTCGAGCTCGACCTGACGCGCGACATTATCTTCAAGGGGCTGACGGTGGAGGGCATCAACGGCCGCCGGCTGTTCGACACCTGGCACCAGATGATCGGGCTGCTGCGCCAGAAGCGGCTGGCGCTGGAGCCGCTGTTTACCGACCGCCTGCCGCTGCGCGATTTCGCCCAGGGGGTGGAGCGGCTGCGGCAGGGCAAGGCGGCCAAGGTGTTGCTGACACCCTAAGTAGAGAAGGAGAGCGGCAGGCATGGCGCGTCCACCATTGCAATATCTCACCGACGAGCTGCTCCAACTGGAGCAGAAGGGGCTGCGCACCAAGCTGCGTGTGCTCAGCGGCGAACAGTTGCCGGTGGCCGAGTTCGACGGCCGCCGGGTGATCAACCTGAGCTCGAACAACTACCTCGGGCTGTGCACCCATCCGCGGCTGCGGGAGGCGGCGCTGGAGGCCACCCGGCGGCTGGGGGTGGGCTCGGGCGCGGTGCGCACCATCAGCGGCACGATGGCGATCCACATGGAGTTGGAGGAGCACATCGCGCGCTTCAAGCACACCCAGGCGTCGGTGGTGTTCCAGAGCGGGTTCACCGCCAACTCCGGCACGGTGGGCGCGATCATGGGGCGCAACGACTTCATCGTCAGCGACGCGCTCAACCACGCCAGCATCATTGACGGCGCGCGGCTGTCGCGCGCGACCATCAAGGTGTTTCCCCACAAGGACTGCAACGCGGCGGAGGCCATCCTCAAGGAGCTGGCGCCGCAGCCGGGGCGCAAGCTGCTGATCACCGACGGCGTCTTCAGCATGGACGGCGACATCGCGCCGCTGCCCGAGCTGACCGCGCTGGCGGAGAAGTACGGCGCGGTGATGATGGTGGACGACGCGCATGCCTCGGGCGTGCTGGGCAAGAACGGGCGCGGCACGGTGGATCACTTCGGACTGCACGGGCGGGTGGATGTGCAGGTGGGCACGCTCTCGAAGGCGATCGGGGCGCTGGGGGGCTACGTCGCCGGGGCGGCGGACCTGATCGAGTATCTGCACCTGCGCGGGCGGCCGTTTTTGTTCTCGACCTCGCATCCGCCGGGCGTGGCGGCGAGCTGCCTGGCGGCGTTCCAGGTGCTGGAGGAGGAGCCGGAACGGATTGAGCGGCTCTGGTCGAACACGCGCTTCTTCAAGCAAGGCTTGAAGAAACTCGGCTTCGATACCGGGATGAGCGAGACGCCGATCACGCCGATCATGATCGGCGACGGGCGGCGGACGATGGAGTTTTCGCGCGCGGTCTTCCAGGCGGGGGTCTTCGCCACCGGGATCGCCTATCCCACGGTGGCGGAAGGCAAGGCGCGGCTGCGGACGATTGTGACTGCGACCCACACCGAGGCGGAACTGGGCGAGGCGCTGGCGATTCTGGAGACGGTGGGCAAGGCGCAGGGACTGATTTAGCGCGGGTACGGAATGCATCTTTTTCCGCGCTCGCGGCTCAATTAACCTTTATGGCCACCGCCAACGTCAGCGTAGTGTACGCCTTCGCGGCCGGCCTGTTGTCGTTCCTCTCCCCCTGCGTGCTACCGCTGGTCCCGGGCTATGTGTCGCTGCTCTCGGGCAGCGTGGCGGAGAGCCTGCCGGAGTCTTCCGGCGAGGGCGCGGCCACGGGGATGGCGCCGGCGCGGGGGGCCTTGCTGAGCAACTCGATCTTTTTCATCCTCGGGTTCTCGGTGGTCTTCATCGCGCTGGGCGCGACGGCAACGTCGGTGGGGCAATCGCTGCGCGAGCATCAGGCGCTGTTCAGCCAGATCGGCGGGCTGATCGTCATCCTCTTCGGCTTGCACCTGTTGGGGGTGATCCGCATTGGCGCGCTCTACGGCGACAAGCGGGTGCACCGCAAGATCGGGGTCAGCGGCGGGGTGGGGGCGTTCCTGGTGGGGTTCACCTTCGCCTTCGGGTGGACGCCGTGCATCGGGCCGATGCTGGCGACCATTCTGCTGCTGGCCGCCAACGAAGGCACGGTGGGCCATGGCATCTTTCTGCTGGCCATCTACTCGGCCGGGTTGGCGGTGCCGTTCCTGCTGACCACGCTGGCGATCGACCGCTTCGCCACCTTTTACCAGGGCTTCCGCCGCCATCTGCGCACCGTGGAGCGGGTTTCGGGCGTGCTGCTGCTGTTCATCGGCTTCCTGCTGCTCACCCATCGCTTCACGGCCATTTCCGCCTACTTGGCGCAGATCCCATTCTTCAATAAGCTATTGCTATAAGGAGTTGTACCCCATGCCCACGGCGACGCCTGCGAAAAACTCGGCCTGGAACTGGATCGTGATCGGCGTAGTGCTGATCGGCGGCTTGATCTACCTGGCCATCAGCCGCAAGAATGCGGCCGCGACCATGCCCGCACCCACCGGCGCCGGCAATTCCATCCTCGAAGCCGGCAACGTGGTCGGGCGTACCGCGCCCAACTGGACGCTGACCGACGTCAACGGGCACCCGATCAGCCTGGCGCAGTTTGCCGGCCGCCCGGTTGTGATGGACTTCTGGGCCACCTGGTGCGGCCCCTGTCAGGTGGAGCTGCCGTGGTGGAAGCAGTTGCAGGACAAGTACCGCGCGCAAGGGCTGGAGATCGTGGGCGTGTCGGAGGACAACAGCCTGGCCGACGTCAAGAACTACCTGCTGAAAAACCCGCTCAACTATGAAATTGTTTGGGATAACCAGCAACTGGAGAACTCCTACGGCGTGCCCTACGGGCTGCCGACGACGCTGTTCATCAACCGCCAGGGCAAGATCGTGGAGCGGGTCATGGGGCTGGAAGGCAAACCGGAGCTGGATCGTGCGATTCGCCACATTCTCTAGGGGGTTCGCCGCGGCGCTGTTTCTGGCCGCCGCCGCGCTGGGGCAGGGGCCGCAGGGCATGGCGGGCGGGGTGGCCCATCTCCAGGCGCCGGCGCCGGTGCAGGCGCGGGCGCATGCGACCGCGACCGCGGTGTTCACGATCACCGTGGACGCCGGCTACCACATTCAGTCGAACCATCCCAAGCTCGACTATCTGATCCCGACGACGCTGGCGTTGGCGCCTGCGGGCGGGGTGCACGCCACCCGGGTGGCGTGGCCGAAAGCCCAGAACCATACCTTCAGCTTTTCGCCCGGGCAGCCCTTGGCGGTATTCGAGGGCACGATGCATGTGCCGGTGACGCTGGCCACCGGAGCGGCCGGCACGCAGGTGCTGCACGGTTCATTTCGGTACCAGGCCTGCAATGACCAACTGTGCCGTCCCCCGGTGACCCAGCGGTTTACGCTGACAGTCACGGTGCGCTAGCAATCCAGCAACTCTGGTTTGCCGGCCCCGCATCTGTTGCGCGGGATGACAGTCTCGTTCGCGCTCAGCGCACCCCGCTGCGACGATTTTCCGGCGTTTCTGGAAGCCTGGATTGAGCACACCGGCGCGGCCTGCATCGCGGACTTGGGCGGCGGGGCGAACCCGCTGCTGAGCCCCGGCTTCGTCGCCCGGCGGCAGCTCGACTACACCGTCATTGACATTGCGCCAGCGGAGCTGGACAAAGGGCCGCGCCAGTTCCGCAAGCTGTGCGCCGACCTGGGCGCGCGCGACTTTGCCGGGGGCGAGGAGTGGCCGCAATTTGACCTGGTCTTCAGCCGCATGCTGGCGGAGCACGTGCCCTGCGGGCGGACGTTTCACCGCAACGTCCGCCGCCTGCTCGCTCCCGGCGGGGTGGCGCTGCACTGCTTCCCGACGCTCTACTCGCTGCCGTTTGTCTTGAACAAACTGTCGGCGGAGGGGCTCTCGGACTGGCTGCTGCGCCGGCTGCAGCCGCGCGACCGATTCCAATACGGCAAATTCCCGGCCTACTACTCCTGGTGCCGCGGCCCCAGCCGGCGGCAACTGCAGCGCTTCGCCCGCCTGGGCTACGAGGTGCTGGAGTATCGCGGCTACTTCGGCCACCCCTATTTCGAGGCCTTCCCTGCCCTCGACCGGCTGGAGCGCCGGATGGCGACGCGGCTGCTGGCGCGGCCGCGGCCGCTGCTCACCAGCTACGCCTTCGTGGCGCTGCGCAAGCCGGGGGCGGTGGCTGTGGCGGTGGCGGCCGATGGCGCGGAACATGCCGCCGGCGCGGCGCTCGCGATCAGCGGGCCGACGGCGTAAGCGCGGCGGGCCGCGGGCGCCTCCCGGTTGCAGCAAGCCGCTTGCTTGTCTCCCTAGGCTTGTGTACCGTAGTGCTTTGTTCGGCACGGCGGCCATGCTTCGCGAGCCCCATCTGCCCGTCACCCGCCTGCGGCTGCGCTTCTCGCCGCGGTCTCCCGGCCGCGCGGCGGCCTTCACCGGCTCAGCCTGGCGCGGAGCCCTCGACGGCGTCGGCCCCGATGAAGGCGAAGCCCGCACCCCAGAGCACCAACAACGCACGCGCCGCCGTTTAAAAAAGGAAGTGCATGATGGCAACCATATTGTCTTGGGCCGCTTGCGCGGTGGCCGCCTCCGTCGTGGCCAACAGCAGAGGGGCCAATCCTTCATTGTGGTTCTTCATGGGCGTGGTGATGGGACCGTTTGGCCTGTTGCTGTCCTTCGTCTCTGGCACCGGCAAGGAGTGCCCGGCGTGCAAGCGCGGCATCCATCCAAAGGCCACGAAGTGCCAGTACTGCCAGACCGTCCTTTATGCGCCAGCCGGCGACTAGGCTGCTCCCCTAGAGGTTTGCACCTGTCTCAGCGGGCTGACGCGCTCCTGTTCTTCTTGCAGGGCCCGTCCGCTGAGATTCAGGTAGTCCTTCGGCATATTCAGGCTGCTATGGCCGGTCATGGCCTGAAGCTTGGCGATGTCGCCGCCGCCCCCAGGCAATATGTGCAGAAGCAGTGGCGCAATCTGTGTGCCGCAACTCCCCTCAGACCGCTATTACCTCTGTAGCGTCTGACCATCTGGCGCGAAACGCCCACGCCCTGATCGAGAAGGGGGGGGAGCAGCCCGGCCTGCCTTGGTCGGGTCCGGCCCGCCCGCGCGGAGAGCCTGTGCGCTGGCCGGGGAGGGGCCTGTCAGCGGCCGCGGGCGACGACTTGGAGGGGATCGAGCTGGAGGGCCTGGCGGAGCTGGGTGCGAGCGTGGGTGGCCCAGGCGGACTGCTTGTCCAGGCCGAGGTAGAGGCGCCAGTGGGGCACGGCGCGGCGCGGCTGGCCCAGGCGCTGGTAGGCGAGCGCCAGATTGTAATGCGCGTCGCCATAGTTGGGCACCAGGCGCACCGCTTCGGAGTAGGCCGCGACCGCCAGGTCCAACCGGCCGGTTTCA
>DAIDIF010000302.1 GCA_027451805.1 Acidobacteriota bacterium | reverse complement strand
CGTGTATCGCAGATTACCACTCGCGGAGGCCCGCGCCAGTCAACGGGAGCATCATGATAAGAGCAGCTACAAATCTGGAGGAGGGAATCGCTACATGGAACTGGGCATGATCGGGTTGGGCCGGATGGGCAGCAACATGGTGCGCCGCCTGCAGCGCGCCGGCCACGCGTGCGTGGTCTACGACACCCAGCCCGCCCTGGTGCAGGCGTTGGCGCAGGCCGGGGCCACCGGCGCGGCTTCGCTGCAACAGTTCGTCCGGGCGCTGCAGCGGCCCCGCGCGGTCTGGATGATGGTGCCGGCCGCCGTGGTGGATCCGACCGTGCAGGCGCTCGCCCCGCTGCTCGAGCCGGGCGACATCCTGATTGATGGCGGCAACTCCTACTACCAGGACGACATCCGCCGCGCCGCCGAGCTGCAAGCGAGGGGCATCCATTATGTGGATGTCGGCACCAGCGGCGGGGTCTGGGGAGCCGAGCGCGGCTACTGCCTGATGATCGGCGGCGAGCCGGCGGTCGTCGCCGGCCTCGAGCCGGTCTTTGCGGCGCTGGCGCCGGGGATCGGGGAAGCGCCGCGCACGCCCGGCCGCGAGAAGGCCGGCGGCACCGCCGAGCACGGCTACCTGCACTGCGGCCCCAGCGGCGCCGGCCACTTCGTGAAGATGGTGCACAACGGCATCGAATACGGCATGATGGCCGCCTACGCGGAAGGCTTGAACGTCCTGCACCATGCCAACGTCGGCAAGCGGACCAGCACGGTGGACGCCGAAACCACGCCGCTGCGCGATCCCGAACACTATGCCTACGACCTCAACCTGGCCGACGTCACCGAGGTCTGGCGCCGGGGCAGCGTCATCGCCTCCTGGCTGTTGGACCTGGCCGCCGCCGCGCTGCTCGACAGCCCCGACCTGGCGAAGTTCGCCGGGCGGGTGTCGGATTCGGGCGAGGGACGGTGGACCCTCAAGGCGGCCATTGACGAGTCGGTTCCGGTTCCCGTGCTCAGCGCCGCGTTGTTCGAGCGCTTCAGCTCCCGCGGCGAGGGGGAGTTTGGCGACAAGCTGCTGTCCGCGCTGCGTTTCCAGTTCGGCGGACATCAGGAGAAGACTGCCCCCGGCAAGGAGACCGCCTGATGGCCGCCGCCACGCGCCCTCCGGACGGTCCCCGCGTGCGGCCCGCGAAAGAAACGGCGAGCCGACCCGCGCGGGGGCCCGCGCCAGTCAATGACGCGCTGGTGCTCTTTGGCGTCACCGGCGACCTCGCGCACAAGATGATCTTTCCGGCGCTGTACGCCATGGTGAAGCGCGGCGCCCTCGATGTCCCGGTCGTCGGCGTGGCCTTCCCGCAGTGGAGTCTGGAGCGCCTGCACCGGCGCATCACCGACAGCATCGAGCGCGCCGGCGGCGTGGACGACCGGCGCGCCTTCCAGCATCTGCTGTCGTTGTTCCGCTACGTCAGCGGCGATTACAACGCCCCCGCCACCTATGCCGCCATCCGGCAGGCCTTGGGCAGCGCCCGGCGCCCGGCCCACTACCTCGCCATCCCGCCCGCGCTCTTCGAGACCGCCATTCGCGGCCTGGGCGCGGCCGGCCTGGCCGCCCACGCGCGCGTCATCGTGGAAAAGCCCTTCGGCCGCGACCTGGCCTCGGCGCGCGCGCTCAACCGGGCGGCGCATGCGGTGTTTCCGGAAGACGCGATCTTCCGCATTGATCACTTCCTCGGCAAGGAGGCGATCATGAATCTGCTCTACTTCCGCTTCGCCAACTCCTTTTTGGAGCCCATCTGGAACCGCAACTACGTCGCCAGCGTGCAGATCACCATGGCCGAAGCCTTCGGCGTGCAGGGCCGGGGCGCGTTCTATGAAACCGCGGGCTGTCTGCGCGACGTGATCCAGAACCACCTGTTCCAGATCGTCGCCCTGTTGGCGATGGAGCCGCCCTCGGCGCGCGACTTTGGCGCCGTCCACAACGAGAAGGCCAAGGTCTTGCGCGCCATGCGGCCGCTGCGCGCCGGCGACCTCCGCCGCGGCCAATACGCGGGCTACCGCCGGGAGAGCGAGGTCGCGGCCAACTCCGACGTCGAGACCTACTGCGCCCTGCGCCTGTTCATCGACTCCTGGCGCTGGGCGGGCGTGCCTTGGTATCTTCGCTCGGGCAAGTACCTGCCGGAAACGGCGACCGAGGTGCTGGTGCAGCTGCACGCGCCGCCGCAGGGCCTCTTCGGCGACGCCGCGCCCGGCCGCGCCCGCGCCAACTATCTGCGCTTCCGGATATCGCCCGACTCGGCCATCGCCCTCGCCGCGCGCGTCAAGAGCGCGGGCAAGGACTTCGTCGGCGAACAGCGCGAGCTGTACCTGTCCGAAGCGCAGCCCGGCGAGGAGGCGCCGTATGAGCGCCTGCTGACCGCCGCCATGAACGGCGATGGCGCGCTGTTCACGCGCGAGGATGCGGTGGAAGCCGCCTGGGCGGTGGTGAACCCGGTGCTCCACCACCCTCCCCGCGTGCGCCCCTATGCGCGCCATACCTGGGGGCCCAAGCACGCCGGCGCGATTCTCGCCCGCGGCGAGAGCTGGCACAACCCCGGGCCCGATCGCGCCGGCGCCTGAGCTTGCCCTCCGCGCATAGTTCCAGTAGCATCGAATCATGAGGGCGCGCCACGATGCCGGCCTGGTTGCGACCTTCGCCGACCGGTTTGCCGCGATCGGAGCCGAACCGCGGCTGAACATCCTGCGCTTGTTGCTCGCGGCTCACCCCCAGGGGCTGGTGGTCGGCGACATCCAGGACGAGCTCGGCATCCCGGCGTCAACCCTGTCCCACCATCTCGACAAGCTCAAGCACGAGGATCTGGTTTGCGTCCGGCGCGACGGCACTTTCCTCTGGTACACCGCCAACACCGCCGCGCTGCAGGACTTGCTGAGCTTTTTGTACGCGGAGTGCTGCACCCGCAATCAGGTGGTCCCGCCCGACAAGATCGTGCGCTGCCGCTAAGAGCGCGAGGAGGATCCACCCCATGGGCACGGAACAAATTCGGGAAGAAGTGAAGGCCAAGTACGGCCAGGCGGCGCTGCGGGTCGCGGCCGGCGACGGCGGCTGCTGCGGCGGCGGCGCCCCGTGCGGCAGCGACGCCATCACCGCCAACCTGTACGACGGCGCGCAGCGCGCCCAACTGCCGGAGGCCGCGGTGCAGGCTTCGCTCGGCTGCGGCAACCCGACGGCGCTGGCCGAATTGCACCCGGGCGAGGTGGTCCTGGATCTGGGTTCGGGGGGCGGCATTGACGTGCTGTTGTCGGCCCGCCGCGTCGGCCCCGGCGGCAAAGCCTACGGGTTGGACATGACCGGGGAAATGCTGGCGCTGGCGCGGCAGAATCAGGCCAGCGCCGGGGTCGCCAACGCCGAGTTTCTGGAAGGCGAGCTGGAGGCGATTCCGCTGCCCGACAACTCGGTGGACGTGATCATCTCCAACTGCGTCATCAATCTGGCGGGCGACAAGGACCGCGTGCTGGCGGAAGCCTTCCGCGTGCTCAAGCCCGGCGGGCGCTTCGCGGTCTCCGACGTAGTGGTGCGGGGCGAGGTGCCGGCCGAAATCCGGCGCAATCTGGAGCTCTGGGTGGGGTGCATCGCGGGCGCGCTGGAGGAGTCGCAGTTTCGGGCCAAGTTGGCGCGGGCCGGCTTCACCGCGATTGCCATCGAACCCACCCGGATCTACCGCGTCGAGGACGCGCGCGAGTTTCTCGCCGCCGAAGGCATCAACGTGGACGCCATCGCGCCCCTGGTGGAGGGCAAGTTCATGGGCGCCTTCGTGCGCGCCCGCAAGCCGTCGGCCTGACCCGGCAGCCGCGTCCGGGCTGGCGCTGCGCCTTCAGCGCCGCCGGTGCCGGCGGAGGGCCCACACCACCGCGGCCGCGGCCGCGGCGCCGGCGCCGATGAGGAGGGCGGGCGTGCCCCACGCGCCGCGCAGGAAGTCGAGCGCGTCGCCGCCGAAGCGGGCGCCCACATAGGCCGCCAGGCTGAACCGCAGCCCGCGGCCCAGCGCCAGCGCCGCCAGGAATTGCCCGCGCGGCAGCTTCGCCGCCCCCGCCGCCAGCGGCACCAGCTTGTAGGGAAACGGGGTCGGCAGGATCGCGCCCACCAGCACCGCCGGCCAACCGCGCCGCCGCATCGCCGCAATCCGCGCCGGTCCGGCCTTGGCGGCCACGCGTTCCGCGCCTGCGGCGGCGGCGGTCTGGTAGGCGAGTAGGCCGCCCGCCAGCGATCCCAGGGTGGCCATGAGCGCGTAATAGCCCCAGGCAGCGGGATGGGCCGCCGCCAGCAGCAGCGTGGGCAGGTCCGCGCCGCCCGGAGGCATGGGCACGAACGACCCATCCGCCACCGCGTAGAGCAGCAGCCCCGGCCCGCCCAGCCGCGCCAGCCAGGCCGTCAGCCCGCCGCCTGTCTGAGGCGTGCTCCGCACTGAGGAAGACGGTAGCGCAAGCCCGCGCCGATCGCCAGACGCGGCGCGTTCCGCCAGCCCGGCTACAATTGGGGCAACGCGCGGTTGCGTGCTGGCCGGCTATGAGCGCACCCGAGATCACGGCGGTTACGCCCGAGCCTGCGGGCGGGGCCCGGGGGGAGTGGCGGGCGCTCGCCGACCAGGCGTTTTCGCGCGCCGCCGGCGCGCCGCTGATCGCGGGCAACCGGCTGCAGCTGCTGCGCGACGCCGGCGAAAACTACCCCGCCTGGCTGGAGGCGATCGCCGCCGCCCGCCATCGCATCCACTTCGAGTGCTACATCATTCACGACGACGCGATCGGCCGCCGCTTCGCCGACGCGCTGATGGCCCAGGCGCGCGCCGGCGTGCGCGTCCGGCTGATCTACGACTGGTTTGGCGCCTTGGGCGCGGCCTCGTTCCGCTTCTGGCATCAGTTGCGGCGCGCCGGCGTCGAGGTGCGCTGCTTCAACCCGCCCCGGCTCGACAGCCCCTTCGGCTGGGTGAGCCGCGATCACCGCAAAATGCTCGCCGTGGACGGCCGCCTCGCCTTCGTCACCGGCCTGTGCGTGGGCCGCGCCTGGGTGGGCGAGCCCGCGCGCGGCATCGAGCCTTGGCGGGACACCGGCGTCGCCGTCCAGGGCCCGGCGGTGGCGGAGGTGGAACGCGCCTTCGCCGCGGTGTGGGCGCTGGCGGGTCCGCCTCTGCCCGCCCAGGACCTGCCGCCCGCCGCCGCCGGCCTTCCCGCCGCCGGCGACACCGCGCTGCGCGTCGTCGCCACCGCGCCCAACATGGGCGGCATCTACCGCCTCGACCAGCTCGTCGCCGCGCTCGCCCGCCGCTCCATCTGGCTCACCGACGCCTACTTTATCGGCACCTCGCCCTATGTCGAGGCGCTCAAGGCGGCCGCGCACGACGGCGTGGACGTCCGCCTGCTGGTGCCGCGCGCCACCGACATTCCCGGCATGCGCGCCGTCTCGCGCGCCGGCTTCCGCGGCCTGCTGCAGGCCGGGGTGCGGATCTTCGAGTGGGCCGGCCCCATGCTGCACGCCAAAACCGCGGTCGCCGACGGCCGCTGGGCGCGGGTGGGCTCGACCAACCTCAACCTGACCAGTTGGATCGGCAATTGGGAGCTCGATGTCATCGCCGAGGATGACCGCTTTGCCGCGCTGATGGAGCGGATGTATCTCCACGACCTCGATCACGCCGTCGAGGTCGTTCTCGATGCCGGCCGCCGCGTCCGCCCCGCCCTCGCCGCGCCGCCGCCGGCGTCATCCGCATCGGCAATACCGTCGGCGCGGCGATCACCAACCGCCGCGCGCTGGGGCCGGCGGAGGCCCGCATGCTGTTCGGCGCCGGGGCGCTGGTGCTGCTGCTCACCGCCGCCGCCTACCTCTGGCCGCTGGTGGTCGAGGCGCCGGCGATTGTGCTGGGCGCCTGGGTGGGGCTGACGCTCCTGCTCCGCGCCTGGCGGCTGCGCCGGGGCCAGCCTCGATCATGAGCGATCCGGGCCGCTTCCGCGTCGCGACCTACAACATCCACAAGTGCCGCGGCATGGACGGCCGCCTGGATCCCGCCCGCATCGTCGAGGTGCTCCGCGCCGTGGATGCCGACATCGTCGCCCTGCAGGAGGTCGTCGGCCCCGGCGGCAACCTCGACCACGCCGCCTTCATCGCCGGCGAGCTGGGCCTGCATTCCAGTCTGGGCGAGAACCGCCGCCTCCAGGGCGGAGCCTACGGCAACCTCGTCCTCACCCGCGCCGCCCCGCGCGCCGTCCTGAATCACGACATCAGCGTCCCCGGGCGCGAGCCCCGCGGCTGTCTGCGCGTGGACCTTGTCATCGCCGACCGCCTGCTGCACGTTTTCAACCTCCACCTCGGCACCGCCTACCGTGAGCGCCGCGAACAGGCGCGGGTGCTGCTCAGCCCAGCCGTGCTGCAGCGCGCCAGCCTCGCCGGCAGCCGCCTGGTGCTGGGCGATTTCAACGAATGGATCCGCGGCCCCGCCACCCGCCGGCTCAGCGCCGAGTTGCAGAGCGCCGACGTGAAGCTGCATCTCGGCTTCGGCCGCACCTACCCCGGCCTGCTGCGCTTCCTGCATCTCGACCACGTTTATTTCGACCCCGCCCTTCACCTCCGCGGCATGGAGCTGCACCGCAGCCGCACCGCGCTGCTGGCCTCCGACCACCTGCCCCTGGTGGCCGACTTCCAATGGTGAGCGCGCCGCCGGGGCGACGGCAGGCGCGTATCATGGGCGTGGCTGCGCCCGCCCCCGCGACGCCGGGGCAGGGCGGCGAACTTTGGCAGATTGGTGAACTGGATTCCCCTACAGGTGTTGACGGTGCTGTTCGTCGCCGCGCTCATCCGCTCGGCCTTGGGATTCGGCGAAGCCCTGGTGGCCGTGCCGCTGCTCGCGCTCATCATCCCGATTCAGCTCGCGGCGCCGCTTGCGGTGCTGATCTCGATCACCGTCGCGGCCGTGGTGCTGGCGCAGGACTGGCGCCAGGTTCACATCCGCAGCGCGGCGTCGCTGTTGGTCGCCACCCTGCTCGGGGCCCCCGCCGGCCTGCTGCTGCTGACCCGGGTCCCCGGGCCCGCGGTCAAGGCGGTGCTCGCGCTGGTGATCATTGCCTTTTCCGCCTACTCCCTGATCGCGCCGAAGCGCCCCGAGCTCAACCACGACCGGTGGGCCTGGCTGTTCGGGTTGGGAGCGGGGGTCCTGGGCGGAGCCTACGGCATCAACGGGCCCCCGTTGGTGATCTACGGGGCGCTCCGCGGCTGGTCCCCGCAGCACCTGCGGGCGACACTGCAGGGCTATTTCCTCCCGGCCAGCACGGTGGTCATGTGCGGATACTGGATCGCGGGCTTATGGACCCCGGAAGTGACCCGGTACTACCTCCTGGCCCTGCCGGCGGTGGTCGCGGCCATCTTCCTCGGCCGCGCGGTGAACCAGCGCCTGCACGGCCGCGCCTACCTGGCCTATGTGTACCTGGGCCTGATCGCGGCGGGGGCCGCGCTGCTGCTGCAGGCCGCCTTCTGACGCAGCCGCGCGATGCACGTATGATTAGGCCGTAGCCGCGGAGCCGCGCGATGAACCTGCTGGCGAAAAAACCGATGGACGTGATCCTGGCCGAGGCCGAGGGCGGCGGCCAGGGCGCGCTCAAGCGCGCGCTGGGCCCGGTGAATCTGGTCACCCTGGGCGTGGGCGCGATCATCGGCGCCGGCATCTTCGTGCTCACCGGCACGGCGGCGGCGCAGTTCGCCGGCCCCGCCGTGGTGCTGTCGTTCGTCATCGCGGGCATCGCCTGCGTCTTCGCCGGGCTGTGCTACGCCGAGCTCGCCGCGCTGCTCCCGATCGCGGGCAGCGCCTACACCTACGGCTACGCCACCCTGGGCGAGTTGGTGGCGTGGATCATCGGCTGGGCGCTGGTGCTGGAGTACTCCTTCGGCGCCGCCACCGTGGCCGTCGGCTGGAGCGGCTACGTCACCGGCCTGCTGCGCTTCTTCGGGATCGCGCTGCCTTTCGACCCCACGCCCAAGGGGCATGTGGCGCTGTTCGGCTTCTCGATTCCGGTGCAGTGCGACCTCTTCGCCATGGCCGCGATCATCGTCATCGCCGCCATCCTGATTGTCGGCATCCGCGAGTCCGCCAACTTCAACAGCGCCGCGGTGATGGTGAAGGTCTCGGTGGTGCTGATCTTCATCGGTTTGGCGGTGGGCTACGCCTTCGGCCACTGGTCCGCGATGACCGCCAACTGGCATCCCTTCATCCCCAGGAACCTGGGCGCCTTTGGCGAGTTCGGCTGGTCGGGGGTCATGCGCGGCGCGGGGGTCGTGTTTTTCGCCTACATCGGCTTCGACGCCATCTCGACCACAGCCCAGGAGGCCAAGAATCCGCAGCGCGACATGCCGCTCGGCATCCTCGGTTCGCTCGTCATCTGCACCGTGCTCTACATCCTGGTCGCCGGGCTGCTCACCGGGATCAAAAATTACACCCTGCTGAACACGGCGGCGCCGGTGGCCGATGGCGCGGCGGTGATCGGCGCGCGCTGGGGCGTGCTGCTGGTGGACCTGGGCGCCATCGCCGGACTGGCGTCGGTGACGCTGGTGATGCTGATGGGGCAGTCGCGCGTGCTCTACGCCATGGCGCAGGACGGGCTGCTCTGGCCCTGGGTGGGGAAGCTGCATCCCAGGTTCCGCACACCCTATCTCGCCACCCTCGCGGTTGGCGGGTTGGTGGCGTTTCTGGCGGCATTCTTCCCCATCGTGTTTCTGGCCAAGCTGGTGAGCCTGGGCACACTGCTGGCCTTTGCCATCGTCTGTTTGGGGGTGTGGGTGCTGCGCGTGCGGCGGCCGGAGCTAGCGCGGCCGTTCCGCACGCCCTGGGTGCCGTTGGTGCCGATTCTGGGGATCGCGGTGACGCTGGCGCTGATGCTGTCGCTCGACCTGCCGGCGTGGATCGGGTTTGGCAGCTGGCTGGCGGTTGGCCTGGCGATCTACTTCCTCTACAGCCGCCGCCACAGCAAGGTGCAGCGCGCCCTGGCGGACACCGGCGCCCGAGCCGGCGCCGGCTAGCGGGCGGGCTACGCCGAAGCGCCGCCGGCGTGGCCGGCGGCGGCGCGCTGCCGCCGTTCCGCCACCGCGGCCACCAGCGCCGGGAAGTCCTTCCGCGCCGTCTGCTGGATCTGCGCGTTGAACCCCGCAACCGCCCAGGGCGCCAACGCCGCGACGCGTTGCAGTAGCGGCTCGACTGAGCCGCGGCGGCCGTCAATCCGGATGGTCTTGCGCTGGGCATCGAGCAGCATCGCGCTGCGCCGCTTGCCCATGGGAATGATGCCCATATATTTGGTGGTGGTCACCTGTTCGTAAAGCCAGACCAGCTCCTTCAGCGAGAGCACCTGAAAGCCGAACAGGGTCGGATACAGCAGCCAATGCGCGGTCAGCGTGGTGCCGCCGATGCGCTCGGCGCCGCCGCCCTGGAGCTCGCCGTCAATCTCGTCAACAATGCTGTGCGGCGCGCCATAGCGGGCGAGCGCGCGCACGGCGGGATGCGCCTCCGGATCCCGCCGCGCCGCCGCCCGGCGCAGGTTCCAGAAGCAGAGCGCCAGAAGCGGCAGGCCAAGCACCAGCCCCATCACCCCCGGCGCGCGGAAGTTGGTCGCCGCGTCCAGCATGGCGTTCGAGAACGGCAGGCCGCTGGCGCCCTCCTGCGCCGCCACCGGCGTCACCACCCGCGCGGCGATCCCGGCGGGCAGCGGGACCAGCACGCCGGTATAGCGCAGCTGGTTCGCATCCGCGTTCGGGGCCTTGACCACCACCAGGCGGTTGCCGTCCCGCAGCACAAGATAGTGCGCCACCGTGTTCTGGCTGGTCACCTTGCCCGAAGCGCTGTCCACCTGCTGCTGGATTTGCGTCACGCCCGTGTCCACCGCCTGGCTGCCCTGCAGCGTGACATAGTTGTGCGCCAGGGCGGCGGGATCGGCGGCCGCGGCCAGCGCCGCCCCGCTCATCGGAAACGGCCCGCGCAGCATGTTGTCGAAGTAGCGTGCGTTGAAGTATGCGGCCGCGGCCAGCGCCGCCAGGATCGCCACGTTGGTGATCACCAGGTTGCGATTCGAGCGGCGCACTTGGGCGCCGATGGTGTT
Organism: Acidobacteriota bacterium; assembly: GCA_027451805.1. Classification (GTDB taxonomy): domain Bacteria; phylum Acidobacteriota; class Terriglobia; order Terriglobales; family SCQP01; genus SCQP01. The sequence goes on along the minus strand of DAIDIF010000302.1, from coordinate 3,246 downwards.
ATCCCGCATGCCACGCACCTCGCTGCGCCGCAGTATACGTGGCGGTAATGACCGAAGCAAGCGCTGGCGCCGGCCTGCCCCGGGCGGCGCCGCCGGGCGGGCCGCTCCGCCGCCCAACTCCATCAGCGCCGGTATACATCGCGTGTGCTAGACTGCCGATATTTGTGCTCGCCAGGGGAGGAGTATGGAATCTCAAACCACGACGCCGGGCATCAGCCCGCACCAGGCCCTGTGGGAAAAGGGCGACTTCTGCGCCATCGCCGCTTTTATGCGCGAAGCCGGCGCGGCCTTCGTGGCCGCGCTGGACCTGCGGCCGCCGCTGCGCGCCCTGGATCTCGGCTGCGGCGACGGCACCACCGCGCTGCCGCTCGCCCAGGCCGGCGCCGACGTCAGCGGCATCGATATCTCCCGCCCCCTGCTGGCGGCGGCGCAGCGCCGCGCGGCGGCGGCCGGCCTCGGGCGGCTGCGCTTCGAGCAGGGCGACGCCTGCTGCCTCAGCGCGGTGCCCGACCACGCGTTTGATCTGACGCTCTCCATGTTCGGCGCCATGTTCGGCCCCAGGCCGCTGGACGTGGCCAAGGAGATGGTCCGCGTGACCAAGCCCGGCGGCCGCATCGTCATGGGCAACTGGATTCCCAACCATCCCACCTTCGTCTCCGAGTTGCTGCGCATCAGCTCGGCCTATGCGCCACCGCCGCCGCCGGGCTTTGTCAGTCCCATGGCGTGGGGCGTCGAGAGCCAGGTGCTCGCGCGCTTCGGCGCCGCCGGCGTGCCGGCGGAGAGGATCGCCTTCGCCCGCGGCGCCTGGCGCTTCCTCTCCGCCGACCAGGCCCCGGCGGACTTCATTGCGCTCTTCGAAACCTATTACGGACCGACGATGAATGCGGTCGAGGCGGCGCGCGCGCAGGGCAGGGAACAGGATCTGCACCGGGAGATGGTGGAGATGGCCAACGCGCACAACCGCGCCCGGAACGGCGGCACCGATATTACGGCCACCTTCCTGCAGGTCACGGTCTCGCTCTAGCGCCTGCGGCAAAGCGCCGCCAGTAGATCCAGGCGTTGAGCGCCAGTACTGCGGCTGCGCCCGCCGCCAGCAGGTGCAGCGACACGTCCGGGTAAATGACCCGCAGCAGCTGGTGGCGGATAAAATCGCCCGCAAACGGCCGCTCGCCCGCCCGCGCCCGCGCCCAGTTTTCCAGCCGCGTCAGCGGGCAGGCCACCGGCGCCAGCTCGATGAAGATGCCGTACGCCATCGACAGTCCGTGCAGCGCCGCCGCCCAGCGCCGGCGGCCGGTGATCAGCGCGCCGAAGATCACCCACAGGATGAACGCCAGATGCAGCGCTGGGATCAGCACCGCCAGGCCGCGATACAGCACCAGCACGGGGTTATTGTAGCGTTCGCCCGGGCCGCCTCAGAAATCGCGCAGCACCTTGCCCGGCGCCGCGGCGCGAATGGCGTTGAGCACCGCCAGCAGGTCGATGCCTTCCTGCCCGATCGCGCCCCAGAGCGGGGGCAGCAGGCCGAAGGCGGCGAACACCATCCCCAGGGCGCTGAGCGCCATGCCGCCCACCGCGCTCTCCAGCGCGATGCGGCGCATGCGGATGCCGATGTGCAGCAGCTCGTCCACTTTGCCCAGGTCGGCCTCCAGGATCACCGCGCCGGCGGCCTCGGCGGTGATGTCGCTGGATTGGCCGAAGGCGACGCCCACGGTGGCGGCCAGCATCGCGGGGGCGTCGTTGATGCCGTCGCCGAGGTAGAGCGTCGCCGCCTGCGCGGTGCGTTCGCGCACGATGGCCAGCTTCTCTTCCGGCGCCAGCCCGGCGCGCACATCCTGGATGCCGACCAGGGCGGCGAGGTACTGGGCCTCGGCGTCGCGGTCGCCGGAGAGCAGCATCAGCTCGCGCACCTGGTGCTTGGGGGCGAGATGGCCGATGAAGGATTGGCTCTCGGCGCGCGGCCGGTCGTGAAAGCGCAGCAGCGCCGCCGGCGCCCCGTCCACCACCACGATGCGCTCCAGCCCTGAGAGGCTGGGCGGCAGCGCGGCCGCCTGCGCCGCCGGCAGCTTCTTGCGGCCGGTGACCGTCACGCTGTGGCCGCCCACGCTGCCGCGCAGGCCCTCGCCCGGCCGCTCGCGGATGTTCTCCACCGGCTGCAGCGCCAGTCCGCCCGCGCGCGCGTGGCCGAGAATGGCGCTCGCCAGCGGATGCTTGGAGAACTGCTCCAGGCTGGCGCTCAGCGCCAGCGCCGCCTCCGCGTCAGCGCCGCCCAGCGGCACCAGCTCGGTCACCACCGGTTCGCCGTAGGTCAGCGTGCCGGTCTTGTCGAAAAACATGGTGTGCACCTGCCCCACCTGTTCCAGCACCACCGGGCGTTTGATCACGATGCCGCGCTTGGCCGCCAGCGAGATGGCGCCGATGATGGCCACCGGGATGGCGAGCAGCAGCGGGCAGGGCGTGGCGATCACCAGCACCGCCAGGAAGCGCATCGCATCGCCGGTGGCCAGCCACGCCGCCGCCGCGATGGCGAGCGCCAGCGGCGTGTAGAACGCCCCCAGCCGGTCGGCGAGCCGGCGGATGGCCGGCGGCTGCTCCTCGGCGGCGCGCATCACCCGCATGATGCGGGCGTAGCGCGAGTCCACCGCCAGCTTGTCGGCCACCAGCGTGAGTGCGGCGTCTTCGTTGAGCGCACCCGAGATCACTTGCGAGCCCGCCACCTTGCGGATGCGGAAGGGCTCGCCGGTGAGGAAGGATTCGTCCATCGTGCCGGAGCCCGCCAGCACGGTGCCGTCCACCGGGCAGATCTCGTGCGGGTAGACGATCAGGCGATCGCCCACCCGGATGTCGTTGACGGCGATGTCGCGCGCGGCGGCTTGGCCGCCGTCCTCGAACCGGTGGGCGATGCTGGGCATGCGCCGGGCGAGCGCCCGCAGCACCGCCGAGGCGCGTCGCGTGGCCAGGTCCTCAAGCGCCTGCCCGCCCGACAGCATGAGCACGATGATGGTCGCCACCAGCAGCTCGCCCATGATCGCCGCGGTGGCGATGGACAGTCCGGCGAGAAAGTCGGCGCCGAACTGCCGCCGCCAGGCCTGGCGCGACAGGGCGTAGAGCAGCGGCACGCCGCCGGCGACAATCGCCACCCACAACGGCAGCGAGGCGGCGCCGGGCCCGTGATGCAGTCCGTAGCGCGAGACCAGATGCAGCCCGATCGCCGCCAGCGCCAGCAGCGCCGCGATCCGGTTCCAGGCA
>DAIDIF010000301.1 GCA_027451805.1 Acidobacteriota bacterium | reverse complement strand
ATCACTTGGGCACCCCACGGCCGCATCAGACCGCGTACAGCGGGCGGGTCGGCGGCCGCGCCGGCGCGCCCCTTTGCTCGGCGACGGCGAGCGTGAAGAGCATCTTGGGCGGCGCGCCCGCCGGGGGCGCTTCGTGCGCGCGGTCGCGCTTGCGCCCCCGCATGGCCGCCGCGCTGCAGGCCTGCCACATGCGCACGACGTCCTCGCGCGTGAGGTCGCCGTGCTCGTAGGCGGAGAGCGCACCGCGGGTGCCGTACGATTGGCGCTTGGCCATCGCGCCGGGGCTGGAGAACATGTGCGACCAGAACAGCATCGCGTAGCGGCCCGGGGCGCACTCCTCGGCGCCCACGAGCGGCGCCTCGAGCTCCTCCCAGGGCACCTGGGGCACGAGCATCGACCCGGCGTAGGGCATGTGGTACGCCAGGGCGCGCATGAAGACGCGCGCGAGCCCCGGCGCCGGCGGCACCCCGTCGGCGGTGCCCTCGAAGAGCGCCCGCACGCCCGGATCGCTGAGCGCGTGGCCAAAGTCGATGGCGTCCGGCACCACGCAGAGGGCGTAGCGCACAAACTGCGCGGCCAGGGAGAGCAGCAGCGCCCGCTGCAGGGCCTGCTTGCGCTCCGTGCCGATCGGCAGCTGGCTCTGCTGGGGCGCCGCCAGGCGCTTCACCCAGAGGCAGTTAACGTACGCGTACGCCCCGACCGTGCCCAGGCGTTCGCGCAGCTCCGTGGGGTTGCGCCCCAGGGCGGCGCAGCGCTCCACGTGGCGCAGCAGCCAGCCGAGTGAGTTGTGCTGGGCGTCGGCGCGCGGGGCCCTGGCGGTGCGCTCGAGCACCTCCGCGACCAGCGCGGTGTGCGCCTCCGCGCGCGCGGCGCCCAGGGGCGCGTACGGCCGCAGGTGGTAGCAGAGCGGCTTGTAGCCGTGCGAGCGGTTGCGCGTGGCCGCCACGCACAGCAGCGCCGGCTCAAAGTAGCGCCGCACCAGCTCGGCCGGCACCTCGAGGCGCTCGCAGGCCGTGCCGTCGTAGGGCACGAAGGCGTTGTCGACGCCGGGCGCCTTGGGCTGGAAGGGCCCGCGCAGCTGGCGGTGCGGGTTGTAGACCGACCAGTCGACGATGTAGGGGTTACCGGCGCTGGGCCGGCAGCGCTCCGCGCGGCGCAGCGCCTTCTTGCACGGGTGCTGCTCGTGGAGGCCGTCCAGCATGGGCCGCGCCACCTCGTGCATCAGGCGGCCCAGCTCCGCGACGTTCTCAAAGAGCCAGTCGGGCACGTACACGCGGAACGAGTTCTTGAACCGCGAGCAGGCGCTGTACCAGTAGATGGGCGCCTCGGAGAGGTCCGCGCCGTAGCGGGCGCAGATGGCCTGCTTCACGAGCGCCACCGCCCAGCGGCAGCGCATCGCAAACGCGGCCTCGCGCCGGCGCCAGGCGTTCGTCACGGCCTCGCGCGCGGCGGCGACCGCCAGGAGGCGCTGCTCCTCTGTCAGCGGCCGCGGCGCCTGGTCGGCAGCGACGGCGCCGGGGGCCGGGGCGGCCGCGGTGTGCGGCGGCGGCGGGACGAGCTGCTCGTCGGTGGGCACGTCCCAGGGCTCCGCGGGCTGCTCAAACTCCTCCTCGAGGTCAAAGTAGCAGCTGCACAGGCTGGCGGGGTCCGCCTCCGTCATGGGGTACAGGCTCTGCGTGCAGTACGGCACGTTGCGGCGCCGCGGGTCGTGCAGCACGATGGTGGACTCCACCTGGGCGAGCACCTTGGCCACGCTGGGGAAGAGCACGTAGCGCAGCGAGTTGTCCGGGAGGCGCTTCGCGACGAGCACGCGCCCCGTGCTGCGCGGCCAGGCCGGGTGCTTCTCGGCGATCACCTCCTCCGGCGGGCGCAGCTCGCCGCGGCCGCGCGTCTGCTGCGCGAGGCTCGCCTCCAGCTCGCGCAGCTGCGCGAGCGCCTCGGCGGTGGGCTGCGCCCGCCGGCGCAGCTCCGCAATCTTGTCCACCGTCTGGCGGTAGGTCGCGTACTTGTACATGTAATCGTTGGCGCCGCCCGTGACCAGGAAGTTGAACTCGGGCGCGGGTGGGGAGCTGCGGTTTGACGCCATGCCCGCTGCAGCGTGCTTCCGCGGCGGGGCGGGGCGCGGACACTATTACCGGCGGGTGGAAATTGGCGACCACCCGCCCTCCACCCCCCCCAAAAAAAATCATTTTCCTTTCCCCCCCTTGGTGCAATTTGTTTGCCCACCGCCGCCACTCTCCACCGTTATTTCCCTCACACACCGCAATGAGCCACCGCAAGCGCCGCGCGCCCGATGACACGGCGCAGGTCCCGGCGCCGCTCTACTTTGATGTGCTGCCCGAGGACTTGATGAACCTGATGCTCAACCTGACCACCACGGCGCACGGCTTCTACGCGTACATGGGCCTCTACAGCGCGCTCGTCGATACCGAGTCTCGCCACTGCCGTGGCCCACTGAACCGGCACCTGGAGCGCCTTTCGGTAAAGTACGCAGAGGCCAAAGGCAACCGTATGAAGGACCCACCCGAGCTCCTGCCTCACTTGATGGCCGACTTTGCCAAGTGCCTGCTCCAGCAGCTCGACGAGGACCGGAGATGCATCTTTTGCTTTCACCACAGGCACGCGCTGATTTGGAGCCGTTTCTATCACCGAGAGATGTTGTTGTTCACGATCGGCATTCTGCACGAGTCGCGCATCCCCGAGGTCCACGGCGTCAGCGTCTGCCTCGAGTGCTTCGTGGAGCGCTGTCCGGACGTCCAGCGCGGCAGTCCATACGCCTACGTGCACAAGCAAGTGCTCCTGAGTCACCCGGCCACCAAGTACGCCGCCACACAAGCACGCGTCAATCAAATCTGTGACAGTCCCGTGTGCTTCTTCACGGCTCACGATTACAACGGAGGAGATACCCGGACCCACCCCCTGGGTCCTCGTGCGTCTGCCGTGCCCATCACGGGCCATACGGGCGCCGGGTACTACAATCCACACCGCTTCTACTCAAAGTCATTCTTGAAGTGGGTCATTGAAAACAATGTGAGCGTCTGAAGCCGGAGCGCCACGCTTTGCGTCTTCCCGGGCACGCGCGCCCTCGTCACAGATCCTCGTCGCCGATGCTGAACAGGCCGCCGTGCCGCGCGCCGCCCTCCAGTGCGAATGAGTCGGCCTCGGCGGCCGTGCTGCAGCACCCGGGCCGGCAGCCTCGGGCCGCCTCGTCGTCGTCGTCCTCGGACCTGCCGCCGCCGCCGCCGCCGCCGCAGCAGCAGGGACACAGCCAGCAGCAGAGCATGCACTTGAGGCACTCGTAGCAGGGTTTGAGCACCACCGCCAGGCACAGGCAGCAGAGACAGACGACCACGGCAAGCACCAGCGCAATGAACGGGTAGAGCGGGCTCACGTTCTCGGCCCACCACTGGGCCGCCGCGGCGGCGGCCGCAGAGTGCGCCGTTCCTGCGGCCGCGCCGAAAAAAACGGGCCTGGGGAGGGGGGGGGCGCGGACGGCCGGCTGGGCTGCGCGCGCAGACTTATGTCACGCCTGGCTCTGTTTGGCGAGGCCCACGGCGCGCCCCGACGGCCCAAAGAGGTGCACAAGCGATGCATCGGCAGCGCTGGCCGCCACGTAGGGCGCGGCGTGCAGGTCGGGGCCGGCGATGTCGATCGGGTCGCGCACGTAGTAGCGCGGCAGCCACGGCACGCGGGCGAGGATGAACAGCATCAGCAGCGCGAGCACGGCCTGGCCCAGCACGCCCACGAGCGCCAGGCCGTACAGCGTGCCCTCCGCGCAGCACTGGGCCGCGGGGCTGGCGGTGCAGTCCAGCTGGAAGCACGGCACGGCGCGCACGATCAGGTAGGCGAGGTCCACGCCAAAGAGCAGCAGGGCGAGAAACGCGCGCAGCCACATCGTCACCGCGGTGATCAGCGCGCTCCGCCGGGCGACGAACGGCGCTGCGCTGTGCGACGCGGGCGCGTCCGGGTGCTGGTGCGGGTGCAGCTCGTACTGCGCGGCCACGGCGATGACGAGCACGCAGAGGAACTGCCACGAGAACCAGATGCCCGGCTGCAGCTCCGACACCTGCGGCACGCCCGCCGTGGTGCCGTGCAGCAGGTACAGCGCGGCGTACAGGATGCACAGCACAATGACGGTCACGTTGGAGGCCGCCGAGAGTTCCTTGGTCGCCTGCATCTAAAGCCGTACAACGCGGGGTCGCGCGCGTGTCTGCCGTCGCATGCGTGGGAGCGCCACCGCTGCGCAGCCGCCGCCGCAGTAGTAGTAGTGGTGGTGGGCACTGCGGCGCCATGGAGGACGCGGTGTTTGGCTTTTTGTCACCGGCGAAGCGCCCGCGCAGCGTGCCGCTCGCGGTGCCGCCCCTCACGGAGCGCGGCGGGGTGGCGCCGCCGCTGGACCCGGTCGAGGAGGCCATCGCGGCCGCGCTGGCCGCCCAGGAGCGCGAGGAGGAGGTGGCGCGCGCGGCACCGGAGAGCCGCAGCGCGCTGAGCTACGCGGCGATCACGGACGCGGTCGCGCGCCGCTTCGCCGAGATCGAGCGCGAGCTGGACCGCGAGCTGGACGAGCGCGAGCGGCAGGCGGAGCGCCGGCGGGCGGACCAGCGCGAGGCCGAGGCGCGCATCGCGGAGACGCTGGAGCGCAACCCGAACGTGGCCCGCGCGCCGAAGCGCGTCTCGATGCTGGGCATCGTGGAGCGCGTGCGGCGGCACGCGGAGGCGCTGCGCGCCGAGCACGAGCGGGCGCGCTACGTGCCGCACATCACCGAGTCGTACCACGATCCGCACTACAACGACCGGCCCTCGGACGGCGAGCAGGTCTACCAGCGCCTGCTGGAATGCTTCGCCGCGTTCCCGAAGCCGCCCACGCACTTTCAGCACAAGCTGTTCACGGCGGCGATGTCCGCCTGCGCGCCCATGATCTTTGGCGACGCGTTCTTCTCGGATCCGGCGCGCTACATGGAGCTGATCAAGGGCACCTTCACCGACGGCATCGCGGGCGCGCTCACCGGGCGGAAGACGGGCAAGTCCACCGGCGTGGCGTACATCGTCATCTGCCTGATGTTCTGCATCAAGCGCTTCCAGTGCGTGGTGACGTCCAAGACGCAGATCCAGGCGCAGATCATCCTGGACACCGTCAAGGGACTCATCCAGACGCACCCAATGTGGAAGGCCTGGGGCTTCACCATCGAGGAGACGCGCGCCAACGCGCTGGTCATCCGCGGACCGGACGGCTCGCTCCGCAAGCTCGAGGCGCGCTGCGGCAGCGGTGAGGTGCGCCGCCCGTTCCACCCCCGCCCCCCCCTCCAACTGCAGGCCACCGTTTGGACCGTCGTCCGGATCCCGTGTGCGTGCGCTCGCGACCAACCAAAAAAAAGAAAACATACGGTGCGTTTTCCCGCGCTGCTGGCCGCCGCTCGTCGGGTCTCTGGGTGCGCCACTACTATGATTTTTCCCGCGGTTTAAGCCGGTTGGTGATTTTTCGGCGGCGGCGCTGGTTTCTTTCCACCACCACCACCCCCGCCCGAAGTCCCTCGCCGCGAAGACGGAGCGCCAGGTGCTTCAGCGGAATGCCGCGGATCTCC
>DAIDIF010000300.1 GCA_027451805.1 Acidobacteriota bacterium | reverse complement strand
GGGGGCGACCTTGAGCACGCCCTCGATCTTTTGCAGCGCCGGGCCCACGGCTTCGGCCGGCCCGCGCACCTGCAGGACGAGCGTATCGGTGCGCTTGAGGCGGTGGGTCAGGTTGTCGGGCGTGTCCACCGCGACCAGCGCGCCCTTGTTGATGATCACCACCCGATCGCAGCTGGCCGCCGCCTCGGGCAGGATATGGGTGCTCACGATCACGGTGTGATGACCGGCGAGCTCGCGGATGAGCTGGCGGGTCTCGAGGATCTGGCGCGGATCGAGGCCGGCGGTGGGCTCATCCAGGATGAGCAGCGGCGGGTCGTGGAGGATGGCCTGGGCGATGCCGACGCGCTGGCGATAGCCCTTGGAGAGATGGCCAATCACGCGGTGGCGGACGTCGGCGAGCGCGGTCTTCTGGCAGGCGCGCTCCACCGCCTCTTTGCGCTGGCGGCCGGGCAAGCGGCGCAGCCGGCCGACGAAGTGGAGGTACTCGTTGACGGTCAGCTCGGGATAGACGGGGGGCAGCTCGGGCAGGTAGCCGATGCGGCGCTTGGCCTCCAAGGCGTTGGTGCGGACGGTGAGTCCATCCACCTTGACCTCGCCCGCCGAGGGGGGCAGGTAGCCGGTGATCAGGCGCATGGTGGTGGTCTTGCCCGCCCCGTTGGGGCCCAGAAACCCCACCACCTCACCGGCGCTGGCGGTGAAGCTGATGTCCTTCACCGCCTGGAAGGGGCCGTAGTTCTTGCTCAGATGGCTGACTTCGAGCACGCGGAATCGCCTCCGGGAACCCAGTATAGACGAAAGCGCCGGGCCGGTGGTTTCAGATGGTCACGGTGGGATACGAGCCGGGACCTATCGGCCTCGGCGGCGGCGGATTAGCGCAGCTGGCCGGCGAACCAATCCATGGTTCGCTGCAGTCCGTCCTCGAGGGTGACGCGGGGTTCCCAATTGAGGAGCTGGCGGGCGCGGGTGATGTCGGGGCAGCGGCGCTTGGGGTCGTCGGCGGGGAGGGGACGGAACTCGATGCTTTCGGGCGCGCCGGCGAGGCGGGCGACGATGCGGGCGAACTCGAGGATGGGGGTCTCGCGCGGGTTGCCGATGTTGACCGGATAGGGGTCGTCGCAATCGAGCAGGCGGCGCAGGCCGTCCACTTCGTCGTCGACGTAGCAGAAGCTGCGCGTCTGGCTGCCGTCGCCGAAGACGGTCAGCGGCTCGCGGCGGAGGGCCTGGGCGACGAGGGCGGGGACGACGCGGCCATCGTCGAGGCGCATGCGCGGGCCGTAGGTATTAAAGATGCGCGCCAGGCGGACGGGCACGCCGTGCTGGCGGTGGAAGGCCATGGCCAGGGCTTCGGCGAAGCGCTTGCTCTCGTCGTAGCAGGAGCGCGGGCCGACCGGATTGACGTTGCCCCAGTAGTCCTCGCGCTGGGGATGGACCAAGGGGTCGCCGTAGGCTTCCGACGTGCCGGTGAAGAGGAAGCGGGCGCCTTTGGCGCGCGCCAGCTCGAGGCAGTTCCACGTGCCGGCGCTGCCGACGCGGAGAATCTCAAGGCGCAGGCGGGCGAAATCGACCGGGCTGGCGGGGGAGGCGAAGTCGCAGACCGCCTGCACCGGGCCGGCGACGGTGAAGGGATCGCAGACGTCGCGGCGCTCGAAGGCGAAGTGCGGCTCGGCGCGCAACTGCGCGAGGTTGGCTTCGCTGCCGGTGACCAGATTGTCGAGGCAGACCACCTCGTGACCCTCGGCGATGAGGCGGTCGCAGAAGTGCGAACCGAGAAACCCGGCTCCGCCGGCGACGACGACGCGCATGGGCTATTGTGGGCGATTTCGGCGGGCGGGGTAAACTTGAGGTTCGTTCATGCCGAGCGATCGCATCATTATTACAGGCGCGCGCCAGCACAACCTGAAGAACCTGTCGGCCGAGATTCCGCGGCGCTCGTTCACCGTGATCACCGGACTGAGCGGGTCGGGCAAGAGCAGCCTGGCGTTTGACACGCTCTACGCCGAGGGGCAGCGGCGGTACGTGGAGACGCTTTCCGCCTACGCGCGGCAGTTTCTGGACCAGCTGGAGCGGCCGGACGTGGACGCGATCGAGGGGCTGAGCCCGGCGATCGCGATTGAGCAGAAGACCACCAGCCGCAGCCCGCGCTCGACGGTGGGCACGATCACCGAGATTTACGACTACCTGCGGCTGCTGTGGTCGTCGATCGGCGAACCGCACTGCCCCCACTGCGGGCAGGCGATCGTGCGCCAATCGGCGGAGCAGATCGTGGAGACGGTGATGAGCTGGGCCGCGACCGGGGCGGGGGCGGAGGCGCCGCGGATCATGGTGCTGGCGCCGCTGGTGCGCGGGCGCAAGGGAGAGTTCCGCGAGGAACTGGAGCGGCTGCCGGAGCGCGGGTTCTCGCGGGTGCGGATCGACGGCGCGATGCGGCACCTGGAGGAGTCGGGGCCGGGCGAGCGGTTGGACAAGCGCAAGGCGCACACCCTTGAGGTGGTGGTGGACCGGCTGTTCGTGCGGCCGGGGGCGGCGGTGCGGCTGCTGAACTCGGTGAACACGGCGCTGCGGCTGGCGGACGGGCTGGTGACGATCTCGCGCCTGCACGAGGGCGAGAGCGGCGAGGAGCGGCTATTTTCCGAGAAGTGGGCGTGCCCGCAATGCGGGGTGGGGCTAACGAAGCTGGAGCCGCGCTCGTTCAGCTTCAACAGCCGCTACGGCGCCTGCGAGACGTGCGAAGGGCTGGGGTACCGCTTCGAGTTCGATCCGGCGAAATTCATCGTCAACCCGGCGAAGCCGCTGCTTGAGGGCGGGCTGGGGCCGGGAGCGACGGCGGCGGCGTTCCGGCGCGACGTCACGGCGTTTGCGGCCAGCCGGCGCATCGCGCTGCACCAGCCGTTCGGCGAGCTGACGCCGAACAAGCAGCAGGAGCTGATCCGCGGCGGGGGCGATTTTGCCGGCATCGCCGGGCACCTGCGCAGCCTGCTGGAGGACGCGCGCCACGAGCTGTCGCGGGACTGGCTGCTGGGGTTCACCTCGCCGCTGCCCTGCCCCGCCTGCCGCGGCCAGCGGCTGCGGCCGGAGAGCCTGGCGGTGCAGGTGGGCGGGCGCTCGATCGCCGAGTTCACGCGGCTGCCGCTGGAGGCGGCCGCACCCGCGATCGCCGCCATCGAGGAGGCGGTGGCCGCCAATCCGCGGCATCATCTCATCGCGGCACGGGTGGTGAGCGAGATCCGCGAACGCATCGGCTTTCTGCTGGAGGTCGGGCTGGGCTATCTCAGCCTGGAGCGGCCGGCGGCCACGCTTTCGGGGGGCGAGGCGCAGCGCATCCGGCTGGCGGGGCAGATCGGCTCGCGGCTGCGCGGCGTGCTCTACGTGCTGGACGAGCCCTCGATCGGGCTGCACCCGCGCGACAACCGCCGCCTGCTGAACTCGCTGCACAGGCTGCGCGATTTGGGCAACACGGTGCTGGTGGTGGAGCACGACCGCGAAACCATCGAGCGCGCCGACCACGTGCTCGACCTGGGCCCGGGCGCCGGACGGCTGGGCGGGGAGCTGGTGGCGCAGGGCACGCCGGCGGCGGTGGCGGCCACGCCCGGCTCGCTCACCGGACAATACCTCTCGGGGGCGCGCGCGATCGCGCCGCCGGCGGTGCGGCGCGCTCCGGAACGCGGGCGGGGCGTGCGCATCGTGGGCGCGCGGGCGCACAACCTGCAGAACCTCGACGTGTTTCTGCCCGCCGGGCTGCTCACCGTGCTGACCGGGGTGAGCGGGGCGGGCAAGAGCACGCTGGTGAACGACATTCTCTATCCCGCCCTCGCCCAGCGCTACTTCCGCTCGCTGCGCCAACCCGCCGAGCACGACCGCATCGAGGGTGCCGACGTCTTCGACAAGGTCATCCGCATTGACCAGGATCCGATCGGGCGCACGCCGCGCTCCAACCCGGCGACCTACACCGGCGTGTTCACGCCCATCCGCGACCTGTTCGCCCAGCTTCCCGAATCGCGGGTGCGCGGCTACGGCGCCGGGCGCTTCAGCTTCAACGTGCGCGGGGGGCGGTGTGAAGCCTGCCAGGGCGACGGCCAGCGGCGGATCGCGATGAGCTTTTTGCCCGACGTCTACGTGCGCTGCGAGGTGTGCCGGGGCCGGCGCTACAACCAGGAGACGCTGGCGGTGCATTACAAGGACCGCTCCATCGCCGATGTGCTGGAGGCCTCGGTGGACGAGGCGAGTGAGCTATTCGACGCCATTCCGCCGGTGCGGCACAAGCTGCAGACGCTGCGGCAGGTGGGGCTGGGCTATCTGCACCTGGGCCAAAGCGCCACCACGCTGTCGGGCGGGGAGGCGCAGCGCATCAAGCTGGCACGCGAGCTGAGCCGGCGGCAGACGGGCAAGACGCTGTATCTGCTGGACGAGCCCACCACCGGGCTGCATTTTGAGGATGTGAGGCACCTGCTGGCGGTGCTGCAGGCGCTGGTGGAGCTGGGCAACACGGTGCTGATCATCGAGCACAATTTGGACGTGATCAAATCCGCCGATTGGATCATCGACCTGGGGCCGGAAGGGGGCGCGGCGGGCGGGCGGCTGGTGGCGGAAGGGTCGCCGGAGCAGATCGCCGCCTGCGCGGCGAGCTTCACCGGCCAGGCGCTGCGGCACGAATTGCAAGCATCCTAGGGCAGCGCGCGCGACCTCCAAGCGGAAGTGAAGACCGCGCTGGTGACCGGCTCGGGCGGGCTGATCGGCTCGGCGTGCGCGGCGCGGCTGTGCGCCGAAGGCTGGCGGGTGGCGGGGGTGGACAACGACCTGCGCGCCTGGCTCTTCGGCCCGGCAGCCAGCACGGCGGGCGTGGCGCGGGGGCTGAGCGCCGCCTGGCCGGCGTACCGCCATCACCGGCTCGATCTGCGCGACCGGGGCGCGGTGCGCGCGCTGATGCGGGAGTTGCGGCCGGACTTTGTCATTCACGCGGCGGCGCAACCCTCGCACGACAAGGCCGCCGCCATCGCCTGCGACGATTTCGACATCAACGCCGGAGCCACGGCCAGCCTGCTGGCGGCGGCGCGCGCGTTCGCGCCGGAGGCGCCGTTCTGCTTCTGCAGCACCAACAAAGTCTATGGCGACCGGCCGAACCGGCTGCCGCTGGCCGAACTGGCGACGCGTTTCGACTACGCCGACGGGCGCGACGGGATCGGCGAGGACATGGCGGTGGACCAGTGCCTGCACTCGCTCTTCGGCGCCTCCAAGCTGGCGGCCGACATTCTGTGCCAGGAGTATGGGCGCTACTTCGGGATGCCGGTGGGGGTCTTCCGCGGCGGGTGCCTGACAGGGCCGGAGCATGCCGCGGCCGAATTGCACGGCTATCTGCATTACATCCTGGGCTGCGCCGTCACCGGCCAGCCCTACACGGTGCGCGGCTACGGGGGCAAGCAGGTGCGCGATCAGCTCCACGCCGCCGACGTGGCCGAGCTGTTCCTGCACTTTTTCCGGGCGCCGCGGGCAGGGGAAGTCTACAACCTGGGCGGCGGGCGGGCCAACAGCCTGTCCATCCGCGAGACGATCGCCGCGCTGGAGGCGCGCGGCTACCGGCTGCGCTGGCGCTACGCGCCGCAGCCGCGCACCGGCGACCACATCTGCTACATCTCGGACCTGAGCAAGCTGCGGGCGCATTTCCCCGGCTGGGAGATCCGCCATCCGCTGGCGCGCATCCTGGACGAGATCCTTGCCCGGCACGAACGGCACGCCCGGCCCCAGGCGGCCTGAACCGCACCGTATACTAGGGGCTTGGACGCCGAGCTTCCGTTCGCGTTTGAACCCCACCCGGAGACCGGCGCCGCACCGCCGGCCCCCGCGCCGCCGCGCGATCCACCCTGGACCGGGCTGCAGACGGTGATCGTGATCCTGTTCACGATCGTTGCGATCCTGCTGATCTCGGTGGCGGCGTTCCTGATGTGGGCGCTGACCTGGCGCGCCACCGGCGCCGGCATCTATCCGCACCGGATGTTCGTGCTGGTGGCGATCAGCCTGATCGGGCAGGCGGGGGGGATGGCCGCCGGGGTGGGCTTTTTCGCCTTCTTGCTGGCGGGGGCCCCGGGCACGCGGTTCTGGCAGGCGGTGCAGTGGCGGCGGCTGCCGGGGGCGAGGGTTGCGAGCTTCGTGCTCGGCGGGATGGCGCTGATGGTGGCGGTGCAGCTTCTCGGCCACGTGCTGCCGGTGCCCAACCAGGTGCCCATGGACCGGCTGTTCACGCCGCGCACGGCGTGGCTGCTGGTGGTCTACGGCGTGGGCATGGCGCCCTTTTTTGAAGAGTTCTTTTTTCGCGGGCTGATCTATCCCAGCCTGCGCTCGACCTTCGATCTCGGCTTTCAGGCCGAAGAGCAACAGGCGTGGAAGCCGCTGATCCGCGGACTGGCGAGCCTGGGGCTGCTGGGCGCGGGGTTGTGGTACTGGCGCGACACGCTGCTCGGGCCCGACGCGCACGGCGGGCTGATCGGACTGGGCATCGCCATCGCGGCGCTGCTGCTGGCGGTGGCGCTGCCGGGCGCCTACCTGAGCGCCTTGGGGTGGCTGGCCAACCGGATGGCGGAATGGCGGCAACCCGAGCTGCTCGCCATCCTGCTCACCGGCTTCCTGTTCGGCATGATGCACGCCGCCCAGTTGGGCTGGTCGTGGGCGGCGGTGCTGCTGCTGGTGGTGGTGGGCGTCATCCTGACCTGGGTGCGCGCCTCCTCAGGATCGTTGATGGCGAGCTGGCTGGTGCACTGCGCGTACAATGGAACGTTGTTTTTCGTGGAGTACTTCGCGACCCAAGGGTTTCGCCACTTCGGCCCGGGCGCGCGCTGAACGGAACCATCGCGACATGGAAGACCGTCTCCGGCTGCTGGATCTGCTCGCCCGCGATTCATTCCGCCTGGGCGAGTTCAAGCTCTCGAGCGGCGGCACCAGCGACTACTACGTCGACTGCCGCACCATCACGCTCTCGGCCGAGGGCGCACTGCTCACCGCGCGCGTGTTCCTGGAGGAGTTGCGCCAGCTCGAGCCGCGGCCGGAGGCGGTGGGCGGGCTAACGCTGGGCGCGGACCCGATCGTGGTGGGGGTGGCGCTGGAGAGCGCGCGCACGGGCGCGCCGATCGACGGCTTCCTGGTGCGGAAGGCGGAGAAAACGCACGGCGCCGGGCGGCGGATCGAGGGGCGCATCCGGGCGGGGATGAAGGTGGCGATCGTGGACGATGTGTGCACGACGGCGGCGTCGACGGTGCAGGCGATCGAGGCGGCGTGGGAGGCCGAGCTCGACGTGGTGGCGGTGCGCTGCCTGGTGGAGCGGGAAGAAGCCGGCGGGCGCAACAACCTGAACCAGTTGTGGCGGGCGCATCGCGGGCGCGCCTGCCCGTTCGCGGCGATCTTCGGCGCACAGGAGGTGCGGGCGGCGCACAAGGAACTGCTGCGCGGAGGCAACACCATCGCCGAGGCGTCGCTGTGATCCCCACGCTGGAGTGGACCGACGAAGGCGTGCGGCTGCTCGACCAGCCGGCGCTGCCGGCGCGGGTGGAGTACAAGCTGTGCCGGAACCACCATGAAGTGGCGGCCGGGATCCGCGACATGGTGGTGCGGGGAGCGCCGGCGATCGGCGTGGCGGCGGCGCTGGGCGTGGCGCTGGGGGCGAAACGCTCGACCGCGGCCACGGCGGAGGCGCTGGGGCGCGAGCTCGAGGGGATCTGCGCGACGCTGCGGGAGACGCGGCCGACGGCGGTGAACCTGTCCTGGGCGCTGGAGCGGATGCAGCGCTGCTTCGCGGCGCACGCGGCGGAGGCGCCGGCGGCGATCCGGGCGGCGCTGGAGCGCGAGGCGCTGGCGATGCTCGACGAGGACATTGCGATCAACCGCGCGATGGGCGCGCACGGCGCGGCGCTGCTGCCGCAGCAGGGGCGGGTGCTGACGCACTGCAACGCGGGCGCGCTGGCCACGGCGGGCTACGGCACGGCGCTGGGCGTGATCCGGGCGGCGGTGGAGGCGGGCAAGAAGATCGAGGTGTACGCCGACGAGACGCGGCCCTACCTGCAGGGGGCGCGGTTGACGGCGTGGGAGCTGCTGCAGGACAAGATTCCGACCACGGTGATCACCGACAACATGGCCGGGCACTTTCTGCATGCCGGCACGATCGCCTGCGTGGTGGTGGGCGCCGACCGCATCGCGGCCAACGGCGATGTCGCGAACAAGATCGGCACCTACACGGTGGCGGTGCTGGCACGCGAAAACGGCGTGCCCTTTTATGTCGCCGCGCCGATTTCGACGCTCGACCTGACGCTGGCGGACGGCGGCGCCATCCCGATCGAGCAACGCGGCGCGGCCGAGGTGACGCATCTGCGGGGCGTGCCGATCACGCCCGAGGGCGTGGCGGTGGAGAATCCCGCGTTCGACGTGACCCCGCACCGCTACGTCAGCGCCATCATCACCGAACGGGGGGTGGCGCGGCCGCCCTACGGCGAGAGCCTGGCCCGGCTTGCCCGCTCCGCGGAGCACGATGCCGACGCTGCGCGAGAGACTGCACCAGGCCGCCGCGACGCTTGAGGCGGCCGGGGTGGCGGGGCCGCTCCGGGAGGCGGAGGCGCTGCTGGCGCGGCGGCTGGGGCGCGACCGCGCCTGGCTGTACGCGCATCCCGAAGCCGCGCTGACCGACGCCGAGGCCGCAGGCTGGGAGGCGTGGGTGCGGCGCCGCGCCGCCGGCGAGCCGCCGCAGTACATCGCCGGCGCGGCGGAATTTTACGGGCGCGAGTTTCGCGTGACGCCGGCGGTGCTGATCCCGCGGCCGGAGACCGAGCTGCTGGTGGCGGCGGTGTTGGAGCGGGTGGCGGCGGAGGCCGCGGCGCGGATCGTGGACGTCGGGACCGGCTCGGGCTGCATCGCGATCACGCTGGCGCTGGAACGGCCGCGGGCGCGAGTGAGCGGCGTGGACCGGTCGGCGGCGGCGCTGGCGGTGGCGCGGGAGAATGCGGAGCGGCTGGGAGCGCGGGTCGACTTCGCCGCGGGCGACTGGCTGGCGCCGGCGGCGGGGCCGTTTGATGTGATCGCGTCGAACCCGCCTTATGTTTCTGAAGCCGAGTTGCCGGCGCTGGCGCGCGAAGTACGCGAGCACGAGCCCCGCGCCGCGCTCATCGCCGGGCCGCACGGCGACGAGGTTTACCGGCGACTGATTCCGCAGGCGGCGGCAAGGCTGCGGCCGGGGGGCTGGCTGGCGCTGGAGCTCGGCTACCAGTCGGCGGAGCAGGTGCGGCCGCTGCTCGCCGCGCCGGAGTGGGACGAAGTCGAGTTCCGGCGCGACGCGCAGGGCTGGGAACGCGTGGCGACGGCGCGGCGGATCTTCCCGGAAGGCATTGCGCCGCCAGGCTCATGCGCCGCCCCATGAGCGCACGGCGGCAGGATCGTTCGTTGCCGCGTTCAGGGTTTGGGCTTGCCCCAGCCGCCGCCGCCGGGGGACTCGAGGCGGACGACGGCGCCGGCGGGAACGAAGAGGTTGCACTTGCCGGGGAGCTCGCGCTCCTCGCCATTGGTTTGCAGGGTGGTGCGGCCGCGGGCGCCGGCGGCGCCGCCTTGGAGGCCATAGGGGGCGAAGCGGCGGCGCTCACTGAGCAGCGTGACCTGGGCGGGGGCGAGCAGCTCGAGCTCGCGGATGAGGCCGTCGCCGCCGCGGTGGCGGCCGGCGCCGCCGGAGCCGCGGCGATAGGCGTAGCGGCGAACGCGGAAGGGATAGGCGTACTCGAGGGCTTCGACCGGGGTGTTGAGCGTGTTGCTCATGTGGGTGTGGACGCCGGAGAGGCCGTCGGCGTCGGGGGCGGCGCCCATGCCGCCGCCGCAGGTTTCGTAATAGGCGTAGGGCTGGCCGGTACGGGGGTCGAGGCCGCCGATGGTGAGGTTGTTCATGGTGCCGCTGCTGGCGGCGGGGATGCGGGCGGGCAGCGCCTCCGCGAGGGCGCGCAACAGCACGTCCACGATGCGCTGCGAGCACTCGACGTTGCCGCCGGCGACAGCGGCGGGCGGGCGGGCGTCGAGCACGCTGCCGGGGGGGATCACCATGGCGACCGGGCGCATCAGGCCGGCGGTGGGAGCGGCCTCCTCGGGCAGGAGGCAGCGGAATACGTAAAAGGTGGCCGAGTAGGTGATCGCCGCCACCGCGTTGACGCTGCCCTGCACCTGCGGATCGCTGCCGCTGAAGTCCACGGTGGCGCGGGCGCGGCGGGGATCGAGCGTGATCGCCACGCGCAGCTTGACGGGCGCGTCGCCGATGCCGTCGTTGTCGAGGAAATCCTCGGCGACGAAGGTGCCGGCGGGCATGCGGCGCAGCTCGGCGCGCATCAGGCGCTCGGAGTAGTCGAGCAGCGCGTCCATGGCGTGGGCGAGGCGGGCGCGGCCGTGTTTTTTGACCAGCGCCAGCAGGCGCTGCTCGCCGATGCGGCAGGCACCGATCTGGGCGGTGAGGTCGCCTTCGCGCTCGCGCGGGGTGCGGACATTGTTGAGGATGAGCGCCAGCAGGCCGCGGTCGAGCTGGCCGCCGCGCACCAGCTTGAGCGGTGGGATGCGCACGCCCTCCTGATAGATCTCGCGGCACAGGCCCATGGAGCCGGGGTAGGCACCGCCGACGTCGGCGTGGTGGGCGCGGTTGGCGACGTAGAAGTCGGGGCGGGCGCGGCGGCCGGCGGGGGCGGCGAAGACGGGGACGACCAGGGTGATGTCGGGGAGGTGGGTGCCGCCGTCGTAGGGGTCGTTGAGGATGGCGACGTCGCCGGGCTCGAGGCACAGCGCCTGCAGCGCCGCCGCCACCGACATCGGCATGGAGCCGAGATGCACCGGCATGTCGTCGCCCATGGCGATGACGCGGCCTTGGGCGTCGAAGACGGCGCTGGAATAGTCCTGACGCTCCTTGATGTTGGGCGAGAAGGCGGTGCGGCGGAGAGTGGCGCCCATCTCCTCGGCGACGGCGTGGAAGGCGTTCTTGAAGATGGCCAGCTCGATGGCGTTCAGGGCTTTCATCGGCGCTCCAGGACCAAGTTGCCCCAGGCGTCCACGCGGGCGCGCCAGGCGGGGAGGACGACGGTGGTGGCGCTGTACTCGGTGACGATGGCGGGGCCGGGGAAGCGGTCGCCGGGGCGGAGGCGCTCGCGCTCGTAGACCGGCGTGGGCCGCGGCTTGCCGTCAAACCAGGCGCGGCGGCGGTGGAGCAGGGCCTGGGCGCCGGCGCCGGGGCGGAGGCGGTGGCGGGGCAGGGCGAGCGGGGGCGAGGCGGCGATCATGCGCACGCGCGCGTTGACCACCTCCAGCGGGCGGCGCTCGTCGGCATAGCCGTAACGCTGGCGGTGGAGCTGATGGAAGCGGGCGGCGAAGCCGGGGCCGGCGTCCAGGCGGAGCTCGAAGCCCTGGCCGGCGTAGCGCACATCGAGCTCGCGCCGCGGCGCGCCGCGCCACCCCTCGGCGCGCATGGCGGCGGCGCCGGCGCGCTCGAGGGCGCGGAAGACGGCTTCAAGGCGCTTTCCTGTGCCGGCATCCACGGGCTCCATCACGGTGCGGGAGTAGTCCTTGACCATGTCGGACATGAGGATGCCGAGGGCGGAGAGGGCGCCGGGGAGGAGCGGCACCAGCACGCGCGGCATCTCCAGGCCTTCGGCCAGGGCGCAGGCGTGGAGGGGGCCGGCGCCGCCGAAGCTGACCAGGGTGAACTCGCGCGGATCGTAGCCGCGCTCCACCGAGATGCGGCGCAGGGCCTTTTCCATGTGCGCCTCGGCGAGGCGCAGGATGCCGGCGGCGAAGGCCTCGACCGTGGGCAACGGGCCCTTGGCGCGGAGGAAATAGCGGCGGACGCGGTCTTCGTCCAGCTTGAGGCCACCGCCGAGCAGGCCGCGCGGGTCGAGGCGGCCGAGCAGCAGGTTGGCGTCGGTGACGGTGGGGCGCTCGCCCTTGCCGTAGCAGATGGGGCCGGGGTCGGCGCCGGCCGATTGCGGACCGACGGTGAGCGCGCCGGCGCGGTCGAAGCCGGCGAGGGAGCCGCCGCCGGCGCCGACGGTATGAATATCGAGCATGGGCACGCCCACGGGCAGCCCCATGACCTGGGCCTCGCGGGTGGTGCGCAGCGCACCGGCGGCGCCCTCCGCCAGCTCGGCGCCGTCCACCAGGGCGACATCGGTGGAGGTGCCGCCCATGTCGAAGCTGAGGATGCGGGCGAAGCCGGCCTGGCGGGCGACACGCCAGGCGCCGACCACGCCGCCGGCGGGCCCGCTAAGGATGGTGCGCACCGGCTCGCGCGCCGCCACCACGGCGGAGATGATGCCGCCGGAGGACTGCATCACGTGCAGGCGGGCCTTGGGATAGCGCCTGCCCAGGCGGGTTTTGAGGCCGGTGAGGTAACGGCCCATGCGGGGCGCCAGGTAGGCGTTGATCAGCACGGTGGCGCCGCGCTCAAACTCGCGGAACTCGGGCAGGATCTCATGCGAGAGCGAGACCGGCACGCCCAGCTCCTCGAGCGCCTGGGCCACGGCGCGCTCGTGGGCCGGATTGGCGAAGCTGAACAGCAGCGAGACGGCGACGGCTTCGGGGGCGGCGGCGGCGAGCTCGCGGAAGAGGCGGCGTAACTCGGCGGGAGCGGGCGGCTGCGCCGCCTCGCCGGAGGGCAGCATGCGCTCGGCGACGCCGAAGCGGAGGGCGGCGGGCGCGAGCGGGGCGGCGGGCGGGTTGGACCAGCGGTAGAGGTGGGGGCGGGCCTGGCGGCCGATGGCGATGGTGTCCTCAAAGCCGGCGGTGGTGACGAAGGCGACGCGGGCGCCGCTGCGCTCGAGCAGGGTGTTGGTGCCGACCGTGGTGCCGTGGCGAATCTCACCCGGCGGCGCGGTTTGCGCCAGCTCGGCCAGGCCGCGCTCGATGGCCGCGCCCGGGTCCGACGGCGTCGAGGGCAGCTTGAGCACGCGCGGGGCGCCCGCGGCGAGGTAGACGCAGTCGGTGAAGGTGCCGCCGGTATCGATGGCCACGCGCAGGCCCCCGCCGCCGCCGTTCACGCCCGCCGCCCGGCCTGACGCCGCCCCCGGGCGCGCTCGGTGAGCGCGGGATCCACCGCGACGCCTTCCCGTCCGGCGAGGAAGGCGGCAGCGTCGCCGGCCGGGGCGATCGCCGGCGCCGGCTCCTCCGGCAGCGCCCCGCCGAAGCCGGCCAGGGCGGCGGGCTCGGCGATGAGTTCGTTGAGCCGGGCCTCGGTGGAGGTCATGAACAAGCCGGCGCTGCGGCGGATGGTCTGGGTGACGTGCTCGGCCGCCCGCTGCCGCGCCTTCTCCGCATCGCGGGCGCGGATCGCGGCCACGATCTGCTCGTGCTCCCGCACCAACTGCGGTCCGTAGGCGTCCATGGCGATGATGAGGTAGAAGAAGCGCATCAGCCGGGTCTGAATCGAGGCGGCGATCTCGACCAGGTGCTGGTTGTGGCTGGCCTGCGCCAGCCCGACGTGGAAGTTGTAGTTGCGCTGCAGAAAGGTGACGTAGCTGGCGCGCACGCCGACCCGGTACTCGTACTCGGCCGCCTGTTCCAGGAGCTTGAGCTGGGGAGGCTGCGCCCGTATCGCGGCCAGCCCGGCGGCGGCGGGGTCCACGATCAACTGCACCTCGTGCAGGTTGTGAAACTCGGCGAGCGTCAAGGGCGCCACGAAGTAGCCGCGGAAGGGCACGATGGTGACCAGGCCCTCGCGCTGCAGGTGACGGCAGGCCTCGCGCGCGGGGGTGCGGCTGGCGTGGTAGCGGCGGCAGATCTCGGCTTCGGAGAAAGGCTGGCCGGGGCGCAGGGCGCAGGTGGTGATGTCCTGCTTGAGGCTGCGGTAGAGGCGGGCGGCGGTGGTCGGGGCGGACATAGCAAGCAACAACCGGTATACCGAGGATCAGCCTACGGCGTCCGCGCGGCCGGTGTCAACCGTCTCCGCCAGCGGAAAACTCCCTGCGCACAGGCTGGGGGGCGGGCACAGCGGCGGCGCCTCCACAAAAGCATTGACAGACTGGCGCAGTCATAGTATACATTCGCGGAGTCCGCACGGGAGATACATCATGCCGCTGCGCTATCGCCGCCGTTCCGCCCTGGCCCTGCCGCTGCTGGCGTTGGGCCTGCTCGCCGCGCCCCGCCTGGTAGCGCAGGACACCGCGCAGATCCAGGGGGCGGTCACCGACCCCTCGGGCGCGCCCATCCCCGGAGTCACCGTGACCGCGACCAATACGCAGACCGGCGCCACCCGCACGGTCGAGGCGGGGGCGGACGGCCGCTTCCTGCTGGCGGCGCTGCCGCTCGGCACCTACCGCATCCGCTACGCGCACGCCGGCTTCGCCACCACCACCGTCTCCGGCGTCGTGCTCGAAATCGGCACCGTGATCGACCGCCGCGACGTGCTGCCTCTGGCCTCGCAGCGCTCCACGGTCGAAGTCACGGCCACGCCGCCGGCGATCGACACCAGCAAGAGCAACGTCGCCGGCGTGGTCACCACGCGCGAGATCACCCAGTTGCCGATCGCCAACCGCCAGTACCTCGACCTCTCGCTGTTGATGCCGGGCACGACGCAGGACGCCTCCCGCTCGTTCTACAACAACGTGCAGATCGGCAGCGGCATTCATTACTACTCCAACAGCTTCACGGTGGACGGGGTGAACAACAACTGGGCGGAGATGGGCGAGCCGCGCCAGAACTTTCCCGAGGGTGCGGTGGCGGAGTTCAAGGTCTACAGCGCCCAGTTCGCCGCCGACACCGGCGGCATGTCCACCGGCGGCGCGGTCTCGGTGGTCACCAAGAGCGGCACCAACCAGTTCCATGGCGACGCCTTCGAGTACTGGCGCAACCAGTCGCTCAACCGCGACAACCGCTTCCAGATCGCGGCGGAGCAGGCGCAAAAGACGGGCAAGGCGCCGCTGAACCGCAATCAGTTCGGCTTCGACCTGGGCGGCCCCATCCTCAAGAACAAACTGCAGTTCTTCGGCGCCTGGGAATCCACCCTCACCCGCAGCTCCTATACCATCTTCACCAACAACCCGGCGATCTTCGGCGCCTTCGAGGGCGTCTACCAGCAGCCCGGCCACGACGACATGCTCTCGCTGCGGGCCGACTACCAGATCAACAGCGACCAGACGATGTTCGTGCGCTACGCGCAGGAGTGGAACCTGCTCACCTGCCAGGGCTGCGGCGGCGACAGCTCGCCCAACGCCGGCTACGACGGGCTGATCCCGCGCCGTTCGCTGGTGATCGGCCACACCTGGGCGATGGGCTCGAACGTGGTCAACGACCTACGCTTCCAGTACGCCCGTTCCGCCTACCTGCTGAGTCCGAGCCAGTGTCCCAGCGCCTGCGGGCAGAACGTCTGGACCCAGATCGGGCAGTACCCGGCGCAGCGCTTCACGCCCTACGCCACGACGCTCGCGTTCCCGGACTTTCACTTTGGCAGCGACTACGGCGACGACGGGGTGGAGAGCCACTGGGAGTTGACCGATACCTACAGCATCTTTCACGGCGCGCACAACCTCCGCTTCGGCTTCGACACCGACTATGTGCCCTTCGCCGACGACGCCCCGGTGGGGATCAAGGGGGCGTTCAGTTGGAACACCGACCCGCTCAGCCCGGTGGCGGCCACGGACACGCCGGGCGTCGGCGGCTTCAGCGCCGCCAACCTGTATTACGCCGCCGGGGGCGGCAATCCGGCGTATGGACCGACGTCGTTCTCACAAACCGTACCGCCGATCTTCACCAGCGTACCCACCGCCACGGTGAGCTACTTCGTCACCGACGAGTACAGCGGCATCCGCAACCTGGTGCTCAGCCTGGGCTTGCGCTACGACCGCCAGTTCGGCTCCTTCAACGAGCACATCAACCCGGCGGCGTTTCCGCATCCGGTGCCCTTTTTGGGCGATCCCTCCAAGCGCGGCGACAAGGACAACCTCGGACCGCGCCTGGGCTTGACCTGGAACCCGGACGGCAAAGGCATCAACGCGGTCCGCGCCGGCTACGGCATTTACTACGGCAACATCCAAACCCTGCAAAATTTCGCCGAGGACCGCAACTTCTTCCAAAACAACGTCTTTTTGAGCTGCTCGAAGCCGGGCGACGCGGGCTGCCCCTCCTTCCCCGACGCCTTCGCCAACGGCCAAACCGCGCAGACCTCGCCCCCGACGCTGACCGTGCTGGCGCAGAATTTCCAGAACCCATACTCCGAGCAGTACAATTTTGGGTACTCGCGGGAGATCTCGCCCAACTTCTCCATCCACGCGGACGCCGTCTACGAACTCACGCTCCACGATTTCCGGCTCATTGACCTGAACTATCCGGTCAACGGCGTGCGCCCCTATCCCGCGATCAGCCGCATCTACCAGCACGCCCCCATCTACGACTCGCACTACAAGGCGCTGTATATTCGTGCCGACAAGCGCTTCGCCAACCGCTATCAGCTGCTGGTTTCCTACACCCTGTCCTCCTGCCTGGACAACAACGCCCAGAGCCCGATCACCAACTACAGCGACCCCGGCCTCGACTGGGGGCCGTGCAGCATTGACCGCCGCCACGGGCTGGTGGTGAGCGGCTCCTGGGAGGCGCCCTGGGGCGTGGTGCTGGGCTCGATTTTCACCTTCCACACCTCGACGCCCTTCAGCGTCTTCACTACCACGCGCAACGCCGACGGCACCCCGCAGTACGTCACCGGCACCAGCCGCGATCAGGGCGGCCGCAATCTCGACTACACCGCGGTGAACGCCTATCGCAGCGCCCTCAAACTGGCGCCGGTGAGCGCCTCCCTGGTGACCAACGACCGGGAAAATTCGGTGGATCTGCGCGCCGCGCGCACGGTGAGCCTGGGCGAGCAGCGGCGGATTGAGATCATCGGCCAAGTCTTCAACCTGCTCGGCACCTATAACTACTCCGGGATCAACACCAATCTGCTCTCGTCGAGCTGGGGCGCGGCCACCGGCGCCGGCCCCTTGCAACAGGCGGAATTGGCGCTACAATTCACGTTCTAAGTTCCCGCTCGCAGCCCGGGCAGGGCGGGAGGAGGCCTTGCATGCGCCGTTTCGCCATTCTGTTCTTGTTCGCTTTTGCGAGTGCGGCGCCGGGCGGGGCGCAGCGGCCCCGCCGGGGGGCGGGGACCGCGCCAGGACCGGAGGCGCGGGCGACGGACGCGTTCAGCCGCGCGTTCGCGGCGGGCTGGATGCTGGAGGACACCAACCACAACGGGCTGGCGGACGCCATCCGCGGCCACATCGTGGTGCCGGCGCAGCCGTCGGCGGCGGAGAACGCCGCGGCCGCCAACCTGGCGGCGCGGCTGGCGTACGGCGCGACCGGGATGACGCCGCCGCTGGTGGTGGCGGCGGACTCGGCGCTGGCCGCGGCCGGGCCGCACATCTATATCGGCGCCGGCGCGGTGCCGACGGCGCAGGCGGGGGCGGTGAAGGCGTGGACGTTCCGGCTAGCGGCGGGCGAAGGCCGGGTGGTGCTGCTGGCGCCCGGCAGCGGGGACAGCGACCTGGCCGTCGTGGGCGGCAATGACGCCGGGCTGACGGCGGCGGCCAACGACTTCAGCGCGCGCGCGCCGTATCAATGGAAGGTCGGACACGGCGGGGACGCGGTGGGCGCGATCGCGGCGGCGGTGAACGCCGCGGCGCCGGGCGCACGCGCGCAACTGGTGGGGCTCGATTACCGCGCCGGCGTACCCGGCATCGCCAAGGCGTATCTGACGGCGCACGGCGCGATCTCCAAGGCGCAGCTGGCGCGCGCGTTCGCGGGCGGGCATCTGGCGGCGGTGCATGAGCTGTTCGTGCTGGGCGGCGCGGCGATGGCGCCCGTGACGTGGTCCCTGGTCGCCCGGCGGCCGCCCTCGGTCTCGCTGCCCCGGCCATCGTCCAGCGGGGTCGCGCGGG
>DAIDIF010000299.1 GCA_027451805.1 Acidobacteriota bacterium | reverse complement strand
CACAGCGCGACCAGATAGAACGCCATGGTGTACTTGGTCAGCAGGCCCAGGCCGGCAAGGGCGCCGATCGCGAGCCACCAGCGTTCGTCGCCCCGGCGCAGCAGGCGCGCCAGGCAGTAGGCGAGCGCCACCGTCCAGAGCATGTCGAAGCTGGTGTACTGAAACTCGGTGGCGTTGAACATGGGCAGCGGCGAGGCGGCCACGGCGAGCGCGGCGACGAGCTGCGCGAACCGGCCGCCGCCCAACTCGGCGGCGGTCATGCCGGTGAGCAGCAGCACCAACGCCTGCGCCAGCACCGGCGCGAGGCGCAGCCAGCGCAGCGAGACGCCGAAGAGCGCCATCGAGATGCGTTCGATCGCCGGCGCCAGCGGCGGATAGGCGACGAAGCCCCAGGCCATGTGGCGGGCGTCGTCGAGCACCTGCAGCTCGTCGCGGTGAAATCCGTAGGCGCCGTTAGTGGCGATGTGGAGGGCGGCGATCGCCAGCGTGAGCGCGGCCAGAGGGCGCCAAGCGACCGCCGCCGCCGCCGGGGGCGCTGCGGCTCCGACCGATGGGGAAGGGGTGGTCATGCTCGGGCCCCTACAGTCTACCCTCAGCGAATCAGCATGCAATCGCCGTAGCTGAGGAAGCGGTAGCCCGATTCGAGGGCGTGGGCGTAGGCGCGGCGAACGGGGTCGAGGCCGGCGAAGGCGGCGATCATCATCAGCAGCGTGGTGCGGGGGGCGTGGAAGTTGGTGAGCAGGGCGTTGACGGCGCGGAAGGGGCGGCCGGGATAGAGAAAGATGCGGGTTTCGCCGGACTGGGCGGCGAAAGCCCCGCCGGGCTCGGGAGCGGCGGTTTCGAGCACGCGGGCGGCGGTGGTGCCGACGGCGACGATGCGGCGACCGGCGGCGCGGGCGCGGGTGAGGGCGGCGGCGGCATCGGCGGAGAGCGCGTAGCGCTCGGCGTGCATGGGGTGGGCTTCGATGTCGTCCACCTCGACCGGCTGGAACGTGCCCAGGCCGACGTGCAGGCGAACCGTGGTCCAGCCGACGCCGCGGGCGGCGAGGCGGGCGAGGAGCTCGGGGGTGAAGTGCAGGCCGGCGGTGGGGGCGGCGGCGGAGCCGGAAACGCGCGCGTAGATGGTCTGGTAGCGCTCGCGGTCCTGGGCGTCGTCGGGGCGATGGATGTAGGGCGGCAGCGGCATGCGGCCGTGGCGCTCGAGTGCGGCGGCGACGCCGCCGGCGGCGTGCAGGCGCAGCGTGCGCTCGCCGCGCTCGCCCAGGGCGACGACCTCAGCCTCGAATCCCGGCGCGAAGACGAGGCGGGCGCCGAGCGGGAGCTTGCGCGCAGGGCGGACCAACGCCTTCCAAGTTGCCGCGTCCGGCTCACTTCCCTGCCCTGCCTCGGGTTCGAGCAGCAGCGCCTCGACCGCTCCCTCGCCGCCGACGCGGCGGCCGTGCAGGCGGGCGGGGAGGACGCGGCTGTCGTTGGCGACCAGCAGATCGCCGGGGTCGAGCAGCGCGGGGAGATCGCGCACGGCGCGGTCGTCGAGCCCGCCGGTGGCGCGGTCGAGGACCAGCATGCGGGAGGCGTCGCGCTCGGCGAGCGGATGCTGGGCGATGCGCCCGGGCGGCAGCTCATAGTCGAAATCGCTCAGGCGCATCCTTCATTCAGCATAAACTGGCGGAATGACGGGCGAGGAAACCTCGGCGCGGCGCGACATTCTGCGCATCGGCGCGTTTTTGCACCAGAAGGGGCTGGTGGCGGCCAGCGACGGCAACATCTCGGTGCGGCTGGAGGGCGACCGCATCCTGGCGACGCCGACCTCGATGAGCAAGGGCATGATGGAGTCCGAGGACCTGGTCATCACCGACCTCGAGGGGAAAAAGCTCGAGGGGCGGCGCAACCCGTCGAGCGAGATGGCGATGCACCTGCTCATCTACCGGCTGCGGCCGGAGGTGAAGGGCGTGGTGCACGCGCATCCGCCGGCGGCGACCGGGTTCGCGGCGGCGGGCATTCCGCTCAACCAGGCGCTGCTGGCGGAGGTGGTGCTGGCGCTGGGGTGCATTCCGCTGGCGGAGTACGGAACCACCGGGACTCCGGAGCTCTCGGCGACGCTGCGGCCGCTGATTCCGCACTACGATGCCATCCTGATGGCGAACCACGGGGTGGTCACCTACGGCGAAGACGCGATGAAAGCGTACTTCAAGATGGAGACGGTGGAGCACTTCGCGCGCATTGCGCTGGTGACGCACGTCCTGGGGCGGCAGAATCTGCTCGACCGGGAGCAGGTGGGCAAGCTGCTGGAGGCGCGGCAGCGGTACGAGGGCGTGACCAGCGCGGCGGCGCTGGGGCCGAGCTGCCCGGTGGTGCGGGATGAGCGCGACCGGCTGACGCCGCCGGCTCCGGCAGCGCTGCCGGCTGCGGTCGGCGCCGCCCGCGGCGCCGGAGATGCCAAGCGCAGATGGTGAAGCGGGCGGAGAAACTGCGGTACAATCCCGCGGAGGGAGACGCAATGGCGGAAATTGGCGGCGAAGCGTGGGGGATGATCGAGACCAAGGGGCTGGTGGCGATGATTGAGGCCGCCGACGCCATGGTCAAGGCGGCGAATGTCACGCTGGTGGGGTGGGAGAAGAAGATCGGCGCCGGGCTGGTGACCGCCATCGTGCAGGGCGAGACGGCGGCGGTGAAGGCGGCCACCGATGCGGGCGCAGCGGCGGCGCGGCGGGTGGGCGAGGTGGTTTCGGTACACGTGATTCCGCGGCCGGCCGAAGGGCTGAACAAGGCGGTGCCGCTGCCGGGCCTGAACAACGCCTAACGCGAGCGCCTGAGACGGCATGCAACTGGCCCGCGTCATCGGCACGGTGGTCGCCACGCGCAAGGACCCGCGCCTGGAAGGGTTCAAGCTGCTGGTGGCGCGGCTGCAGAACGCCGAAGGCAAGGACGAGGCCGGCTACGTGGTCGCGGTGGACATGGTGGGCGCGGGCGCGGGCGAGCGCGTGCTGATCGTGCAGGGCAGCTCGGCGCGCATGGCGCGCGACGGGCAGGACAAGCCGATTGACGCCGCCATCGTGGGCATCGTGGACACGGTGGAGTCGCACGGGTAAGCCATGTTTCTGGCGCGCGTCACCGGAACCGTGGTTGCGACCGTAAAGGACGAGGGGCTGCGCGCGCGCAAACTGCTGGTGGTGCGTCCGCTGGACGGCGCGGGGCGCCCGCTGGCGCGCACGCTGGTGGCGCTGGACGCGGTGGGCGCGGGCATGGGGGAGACGGTCTACTGCTGCCGCGGCAAGGAAGCGAGCTTCCCCTGGCTGCCGGAGACGGTGCCGGCGGACGCCAGCATCGTCGGCATCGTGGACCCGGAGGCGAATCCGGGACTGATGGCCCACCGGGGGGCGCGGCCGTGATCCTGGGGCGAGTGACGGGCGAAGTGGTGGCGACGCAGAAGCACCCCAGCCAGGAGGGGCGGAAACTACTGCTGGTCGAGCCCGAGGATTTCGCCGGAGCGCGGGCGCAGGGCGCGCCGGCGGGGCTGATCGCGCTGGACGCCGTGGGCGCGGGCGTGGGCGAGCGCGTGCTGGTGGTGCTCGACGGCTACGCCGCGATGAGCGCGGTCGAGCGCCCGATGTCGCCGATTGACGCGGCGGTGGTGGGGATTATCGATCGCGTGGACGCGCTGGGGAGCTGATCGGGGGAGACAACGCTCGGGCCGAAGTTCTGGGCACCTTGTGCTTATGCCAAATATGGCATAGATTCGGATGATAGCAGTTGATTTGAAACCGCTTGCCTGGATCGGCAGCAGCCGGGAGGATGTCCGGAGCTTCCCGGAAGAGGTCAAAGATGCTTTTGGGTTCGCGCTGTTCATCGCGCAGCGCGGGGGAAGGCACCGGGACACGAAGCCGCTCAAGGGGTTCGGCGGAGCAGGTGTAATGGAAATCATGAGCAGCCAGGGCGGCGACGCTTATCGGGCGGTTTTCACGGTTCGGTTCGCTGAACGTGTATACGTGCTGCACGCGTTTCAGAAGAAGTCGAAGCGCGGGATTGCGACGCCGCGGCGCGAGATCGAAATCGTGAAGGCACGACTCAGGCTGGCCGGGCAAGAGCATGCACGCTGGCTCGCCGCCTCGAAGGAGCCGTGAAAATGAAGGCGAGGATCCCCGTTACGCCGGGCAGTGGGAATGTCTTCGCCGACCTCGGCCTTCCCAGTGCCGAAGAGCGCCTTGCAAAAGCCGCGCTCGCAGTCCGCATCGGCCAGGCGATCCACTCGCAGCGGCTGACGCAGGCGCAGGCGGCGCGGCGGCTGAGCGTGGATCAACCCAAAATTTCGCGCTTGCTACGAGGGCAGCTTTCCGGCTTCTCCACCGAGCGCCTGCTCCACTTCCTGACGATCCTAGGCCGCGACATTGATATCGTGATTAGCCCCGCGCCGGCGTCGCGCCGTGTCGGCCGCGTACGCGTGGCAGGCGCCTGAAAATGACAACGGAAGTCATCAACTTCGTGGGGTACGCGGCGGCGGTGGTGGGCTCGGTGCTGATGCTGCCGCAGGCGATCCAATCGTGGCGGACGCGCAGCGTGGACGACCTTTCGCTGGGCATGGTGGTGCTCTATTTGGCCAACTGCCTGCTTTGGGAGACGTACGGCAGCCTGATCCGGTCGGGACCGATTATCGCCGCCAACGGCGCCGGGTTGCTCATCGGCGCCTGGCAGTTGGCGATGAAAGTGAACTATCGCACGCGCGGGCGGTAGGCTGA
This sequence comes from Acidobacteriota bacterium, assembly GCA_027451805.1. Lineage (GTDB taxonomy): Bacteria > Acidobacteriota > Terriglobia > Terriglobales > SCQP01 > SCQP01. Next base: position 661 of record DAIDIF010000299.1, on the reverse strand, counting down.
GGCGCTGGTTCAGCACTCCTCGATGCGGCCGGCGTCGGCTGACGCGTGGCCTTTCGCCAACTGGTCGAGGACGTAGGGCAGGATGCCGCCGGCGCGGTAGTAGGCCAACTCCATGGGCGTGTCCAGCCGGGCGAGGGCGGTAAACTGGCGGCGGGCGCCGTCGGGGGCGGTGGCGGTGACGGCGACGCGGGCGCCGGGCTGGAGCTGGTCGAGGCCGGGCAGGTCGTAGCTCTCCTCGCCGGTTAAGCCGAGGCTTTCGGCGGTTGCCCCGGGCTCGAACTGCAGCGGCAGGATGCCCATGCCGACCAGGTTGCTGCGGTGGATGCGCTCGAAGCTGACCGCGATCACCGCCTGCACGCCCAGCAGGCGCGGGCCCTTGGCGGCCCAGTCGCGGCTGGAGCCGGAGCCGTACTCGGCGCCGGCAATCACCAGGCAGGGGACGTTTTCCTGGCGGTAGAGCTCCGACGCCGCGAAGATGCTCATCACCTTGCCGCCGGGAAGGTGCCGCGTCCACCCGCCCTCGGTGCCGGGGGCGAGACGGTTGCGCAGGCGGACGTTGGCGAAGGTGCCGCGCACCATGACCTCGTGGTTGCCGCGGCGGGCGCCGTAGGAGTTGAAATCCACCGGCTGGACGCCGTGGGCGACCAGGTATTCCCCGGCG
>DAIDIF010000298.1 GCA_027451805.1 Acidobacteriota bacterium | reverse complement strand
GCCGCCCGCGCCGGCCAGGTTGCCGTCGCCGGGGGCCATGCCCACGGTGTCCGGGTGCTGCGCGTACGGCCGGCCGGTGCGCACGTTGGGCCGGTCGAGGCCCGGGAAGAGGAAGCGATAGTACCACCACGGCGGCGTCTGCATGCCGGTGGTGGGGTCGACGCGCATGTCCAGCGGCATGCAGCACCGCGTGCAGCCGAGGTACTCGCCGCAGAGGCCGCAGCACAGGCACAGCAGCATCAGACCGATGGCCAGCATCGCGAGCAGCACGATGCTGCCGATCGCCCACTGGAACACCGCGCAGCCGTTCTCGCAGTGGTAGCACGCGGTCTGGTCCACGGGGTGCGGCGGCAGCGCGTGCGCCTCCGCGTTCGCGATGCGCGTCTGCTCCTCGTAGTTGTCGAACGCGCCGATGTACAGGTCAAAGACGGAGCCGAACACGCGCGCCTCGCGGAAGCGCGAGTAGAGCTCCAGGCGCAAAAAGTTCTGCGGGTCGCCCGCGCCCGTGCACTTCACGGCCACGTTGTTGAGGCGCAGGCCGACCTGCAGGCCGTTCGTGTTGGTGTCGTAGAACGAGAACGCCACCAGGTCGCAGGCGCCGGTGGTGAGGTACGTGCTGCGCAGGCTCCACGGCACCGGGTCCACGTACAGGCTGGTCCAGAGCGTGCGGGTCGGGTCCGCGTCCACGGTGGGCGGCGGCGTGAACACGTTGGCGTCGATCTGCAGGCGGCCCGCCGTGCACGCGCACGGCGCGTTCACCCACATGACCCAGCGCGCGTCGTCCGCGGGCGCCGGCGAGCCGCCGCAGCGCACGAAGCGGTTGGCCTTCTCGGCGCCGTTCTGCACGTGCACCTCCAGCACGTTGCCGTACAGGTCCTGCCAGGCGTTGCCGAGCACGTCGACCTGCGCGGAGCAGTTCTTGCCGGTGAAGCGCGCGTTGCTGAACGTGCTCGTCCAGTTGATGTGCTGGTTGCCCGAGTACACAAAGTGGCCGTCAAAGAGGCCGTCGATCGCGCGCGTCGTGCTGCTGTCGCCGCCCACCAGCCGGTTGTTGCGCAGCGTGATCTGGTCGGTGACCAGCGCCGCGTTCGTGAAGTCCCAGATGGGCGGCCCGCTGGGCACGCCGGCGTCGACAAACTCGATGCCCTGCACGAAGATGCGCACGCCGTACGGGTTGCTGAGGTGGTGCCCGTTGGCCACGATGCTCATGCCCACGTCGCCCACGATCGTGAGCGTGTCGTTCTGGTGCGGGAAGGGCGGCGGCACCACCACGTCGAACACCTCCGTGTAGGTGTGGAACGGCGCGGGCAGGCCGTCGTACGCGAGGAACGGGTCGCTCTCGCCGATGATGTAGATCGTGCGGCTGGTGCTGTTGCACTTGAGGATCGCCTCGTTGTACGAGTTGAACACCGCAAAGTCCCACCACGGGTGCGCCGGGTTGAAGAGGATCGTGGTGGAGTCCACCCAGCAGGCGGTGGGCGGCCCCACTCGGCAGCATTTGTCGCAGAAGATCGCGTCGCGGTACGCCTCCAGCGCGGTGCCCTGGAAGCTGATCTCCAGGTCGTGCACGGTGCCGTTCAGGTCGGGCACGTCGCAAAAGTTGTTCTCCGCGATGAAGCGCAGGAAGCGCTGCGCGTCGGGGAAGCCCACCACCTGGCCCGGCGCGGGGCAGCTGACCAGCACGGAGAGGTTGAAGTCGGTGAAGCGCGCCGCGATCGGGTACGTGGTGAGCGTGTCGTTGAACATGCAGAAGGTGGTGTTGGCCGAGAGCGCGCGCAGGTACAGGCCCGGCAGCAGCACCGGGAAGGCCGTGTTGGCGCCGTACGGCGTGAGCGCCATCTTCTCCTGCGAGGCCACGTTGCGGTCAAAGATCCACAGCGGCGCGCCGGGCGGCTGGTCGTTGCTCACGTCCGGCACGGTGGAGTAGGCCGGGTTGCCCTCCAGGAAGATGCTCGCCGTGTTGCCGATCGAGCGCATGCTGCTGTTGTAGCAGACGTTGTCCGTCATGGTCACGTTGATGAAGTTGCGCACCGTGAACGAGGTGCGGTCGATGTTGGCGACCGTGTTGTTCACCAGCTCGATGTACGTGGCGGCGTTCAGGTCGTTGAGCGCGATGAACACCGGCCCGGAGGCGAACGGGTACTCGGAGAGCAGCACGTGGCGCTGCGTGCCGCTCGCCGTGACCTGCACCACGCGCGGATCGAACGAGGTGAAGTTGTCCACGTGGTTGCCGTTGAACAGCACCGTGCAGCTGGTGGGCAGCGGCAGCACGTCGGTCTGCTCCGGCGCGGTCTGCGAGTTGCCCGGGATGATCGTGCCGCAGTAGATGAGCAGCGCAAAGACGTTGCTGAGCGGCAGCAGGTTGCGCCCGTCGTAGTCGCAGCGGTAGCTCTCGAACGAGACCGGCGCCGGGTCCGCCGTGCTCCACAGGTTGATGCCGAGCTCGGAGCCGAGCGGCTGCCAGCACATGTCGTCGAAGCGCGCCAGGAGCGTCGCGATCGTGTTGCCCTGCGCGCGGGCGCAGGGCTTCACGCCGTTCGCCAGCGAGCAGGGCGTGGGCAGCGGCACGCCCTGGTCCAGCAGCAGCGTGACGTTGCTGCCCGCGGGCGTGACCGCCACGCCGGGGCGGAACGCGCCGGCCGGGTCGCCGTGGATGCGCACGTTCTGGAAGAGGCTCACGTTGTCGCGCACGTACTCGCTGCCGCTCCAGGGCAGGTAGTAGATCTCCGGCGCGAGCACCGGCGGGTAGCCGTACAGGCGAAAGTCGGTGCAGTACAGCACCGCGTCGCTGCCGTTGCGGAACTCGGCGTAGCCGTACGCCCAGGCGTACTGGTACCAGAGCACGTTGAACACGTAGGCCGTCTCCATCGTGCGCGGCGCGTACGCCGAGTTGACCACGCACGAGATGTTGCCCTCGAAGAAGGCCTGCGCGATGTCGCCGTTCGAGGGCCAGTCCGAGAACCACGTGTCGGTGGCCATGGGCGACACGCCAAAGACCACCTCGATCCACGTGTACGGCGTGATGCCCTTGTAGTCGTACCCGAGCGGCACGTCCGGGGCGCGGTACTTGCTGGGCCGCACGCGCGGGTTCTGGAAGGCGATCAGCGCCAGCTGCTCCGGCGTGGGGTCCAGGTCCAGCACGCCAAAGTAGGCAATGCCAAACTGCGCCTTGAGCACCGCGTTGCCGATCGTGAGCGTCTCGTTGTACTGGCCCTGCCAGATCTCGATGAACGTGTCCGGGAAGTCGTCCGAGAGCAGGTCGGTGATGGCCACGTTGTTCCACACGTTGCACTGCAGCTGCCAGTCCGTGAACGGGTCGGTGCGGTTCACCGGCACCGCGCCCGGGAAGTAGGGCGGCACGTCGATGACGTACTGCGGCTTGCAGGTGCGCGACAGCTCCGTGAGGTCGATGCCGAGCAGCTCCGCGAAGAGGATGCGCGCGTCGAACAGGTCGTAGGTGGCGGTCAGCGTCAGCACCGAGGCGCCCTGGATCTGGCCGCCGCCGCGCGAGTCCAGGAAGGTGTTGTCGCGCACCGCGTAGATGTCGATCACGCGCCCGTGGATCACGTTGCCGATGCAGTTGGACACGACGTTGCCGATGAAGACAAAGTAGCGCGCGCGGTTCACCATCAGCGCCTCCACGTTCCAGTTGCGGATGTCGCTCCAGCCCATCACGAAGGTGCGCACCTCGCCGAGCACCGAGACGATGCCCGCGCCCGACGTGCCGCCGCCCTCGAACTGGCAGTTGAGCAGGTACAGGTACGTGAGGATCGGGCGGCCCTTGCCCTGCACCAGGCTGAGGATGCGGTCGCGCGTGCCGCCCGGGTGCTGAAAGTGGATGCCCTGGAAGGCCATGCCCTGGCAGTCGGGCGTCGTGATCTGCATGTTGGCGACGATCACCTTTGGCGCGTCGTACGAGTAGAAGTGCCAGTTGGACTGCTTCCCGGTGAAGGTCACCGTGGTCGCCTGCGCCTGCTGGTCCTGGCTGCAGCCCGCGTCGCCCAGCGGGCAGGCGTACACGACCGGCTCCGCGTACGCCTGGCCGCAGTTGCGCACGTACACGCGCTTGCCGTCGCCGCGCGCCGCCGAGAGGCTGATGTGGTAGAACGACTTGAAGATGGTGAGGCCGTACGCCGGCGAGCTGGGCGACACGCCGCAGTCGATGATGTAGTCCGCGTCCTGCTGCGCCAGCAGCGTGGGCAGGCCGCCCCAGGTGCTCTGGTCGCAGCCGCCGATGCACCAGCGCGGGTCGTACGAGTACGGTTCCTGCACCCAGTCGAACTGGCCGATCACGTAGTCGTTCGGGTTGCCGTACGGGTCGCGCATCGCCGAGAACGAGTCGAAGAAGCCCACGAAGCCGAACGCCTTCTGGCGCTGCAGGTCCGGGTCGGTCTGGTCCTGGCGGCAGCCGAACCAGTAGTCGCACGCGGCGTTGTCCACCATCTGGAAGTCCACCGCCTGCGAGCCGCTCGCGTTCACCGAGAGGTTGTCAAAGTAGAACGCACTGGTGTTGGCCACGGGCGGCGAGCCGCTCAGGCGCACCAGGCGCGAGAAGCTGCAGTCGCACTTCATGCGCCGGGTGCTCGCGCTGCAGTACAGGCCCGTCACGCCGATCTGCGCGTTCAGCGCCGCCGTGCTGTAGTCGTGCGCGGGCCACGTGTAGTAGGTGTCGTTGGCGACGCTGGCGTTGTCGAAGGCGCTCGCCGCCAGGTCGTACGAGTACGTGCCCGGGTTGCAGTACGTGTTGTCGGTGTGGTCGCACGACTGGAACACCGCGTAGCCGTGCTGGTACGACTGCGGCGGGCACTGGCATGCGGCCCAGAGCGCGGTGGGGCACGCGTCGTGCACGTCCGGGAAGCGCAACGGCTGCGGGAGGCGCACAGGCGCGGCGCTCGGCTCGAAGATGGGCCACTGGTTGCCGGCCGCGTCCGGCGGCGCCACGTACGGCGCGCCGCTGTTCGGGGCGCCGTACACGATCTCGGCGATCTGCGTCACCGGCGTTGCGGGCGCCGTGGGGAACGCGCCCGTGTCGGAGCTGCACGCGCAGCGCACGTCGCCGCTGGTGGCGCACGCGGCCACGTCCAGCTCGCACTGCTGCGGCACGACCGTGCCCGCGCAGCTCGGGTCCGTGGCGAAGCAGTAGCCCGCGAGCAGCTCCGCGGTGCCCGGGTTGTAGTACGTGGCGCACCCGTAGCGCAGCCACAGGCAGAAGGTGCCCACCGTGGCGTCCGGCGCGTACGGGTTGGAGCAGTCCGTGTAGGCGCTGTTCGTGCCCAGGCCCAGCAGGTCGAAGCAGTCGCGCGCGGCGCACGCGGCGCGCGCCGCCAGGCAGGCCGCGTCGGCGGTGACGAACGCCGGGTCCATGCACTCGTAGAGCGGCACCGCCGACGGCAGCGCCGTGTACTGCGCCAGGTAGCAGCTCGGGTCCGGGTACGCGTACGGCTGCGGAAAGTACACGTAGCAGGTGGCGCGCGCCGCGGCGCACGACGCGTTCGGCGCCGCCTGCGACAGGTCAAAGCAGGGATCCAGCGGCGCCGGCGCGCTCGTGGGCGTGCCGGGCGGCGCCGTGGCCGGCGGCGGGAAGACCGTCGCGGGCGGCGCCGGCGTCGGCGTCCCCGCGCCCTGCACCGCCGCGTACAGGCAGGGCAGGTTCGGCGGGCGCGTCAGGCGCGGCACCGCGCAGGCGGCGCGCGCCAGCAGGCAGCCCGTGTCGGCCGTGTGGAACAGCGCGTCCATGCAGTCCGCCACGCTCACGCCGGACGCGAAGAAGCCCTGCACCGCCGCGTAGCAGGCCGCGCCGTGCACCACCTGGTCGTAGGGCGGCAGCGTGCTCCAGTCGCAGGCCACCTGTGCCGCCTGGCAGCCCTGGTCCGGCGAGGCGTTGTTGATGCAGTCCGCCAGGCTCGTCGTGCTGTTCGTGGCCGCCAGCACCGCCGAGTAGCACTGCGCGTCCTGCGCGGGCAGCGGCGCGTGCACCGTGGCCGCCAGGCTGCAGCCGCCGTTCGCCACCGAGCTCAGGCCGCACGTGCTGCAGTAGCACAGCGAGCTGGGCGGCGTGTTGCCGTTCTGCGAGGCGATCGACGCCGCGCAGCCCTCCGGCGTGAAGTAGCACACGGTGGGCACGACCGGGACGCCCGCGGCCGCGGCCGGCGTCCCCGCGAACGTGTAGTTGGCCTTCAGGTAGCCGTTGTAGAAGTATTGGTCGCAGCCGTTCAGCAGGAAGGTGCACACCGCGTCGCCGGACGCGTTCGGGTTGCCCGCCGCGCACTCGTCCGGCTGCCCCACGTGCAGCAGCGCGTAGCAGTCGTCGGTGGGCGCGTACGTCTCGTTCAGGCGGCAGGGCATCAGGCCGCAGCTGAACTGCTTGCAGCCGTCCAGCGTCTGCGCGTGCGCGTCGTAGCTGCAGTTGGCCAGGTACGTGCACTGGTAGACCTGCGCGGGCAGCTGCGCCAGGCCCGCCGCGAGCGAGCCGTTCGGCTGCAGCACCGGCACGCTCGCGTTCGGCGTCTGGCTGCAGTGCACGCCGTACGCGGGCAGGTTGGGCGCCGCGTCGTCCGGCGTCTGGCAGCAGTACACGTCGCCGTTGAAGCACTGCGCGTCCAGGTACGCCTGCATGTCGAAGCCGGTCACCGGGTACGGCCACACGTAGTCGCCCGCCACGGTCGGGTCCGCCGTGCCGTAGTTGGCCGTGTGCTCCAGCGTCGCCTGCGTGTCGTTGCTCGGGTCCGTGGCGTTGCCCGGGTACACCACGTAGTCGCACGGCAGCCCGTCGCCGCCCGGCTTGGTCTGGCAGCCGGCCACCGGGCACGTCAGCGGCAGGATCTGGCCCGCGTCAAAGAACATGACGAACTTGGTGCCGTTCTGGAAGACGAGTTGGGGCATCACAAGATTTCGGTACGAGTTTGGGTAGGGATTGCTGAGGAGCGCGTTCTGAGCGCTCTGGTACACCAGGTTCGCCGGCTGGCGCCAGACCTGCGTGTAGTACCCAATGTCCTGCGTGAGCTCGGGCGGCAGCGGCAGGTCCTGCGAGGAGTTCCACAGCGGCACGTCGTACGAGGTCCAGCTGACCGGGTCCCAGCGGTACGAGCTGATCCTGTCGTTCCAGTTGATCGGCGTCGTCTGCGTCAGATCGGTGATGAAGCCGCTGACCGTCAGGTTGGGATTGCCGTAGTCCTTGTCCTGGTAGAACGTCACCGAGTAGCCGAGGCCCACCTGGATCGACGAGGTGATGTCGTTGAAACCGCAGCAGCGCAGGTTGGGCACGTCGTCGCCGGTGCCCGTGTAGCGCGTGTTCTGAAAGTAGACGTCCTTGAACAGGTACAGCTTCTTGCCGAAGGGGTCGGTGATGCGCGGGCGGCAGGGCAGCACGATTTGCACCACGTTGCCGCCGTAGACCAGGTTGCCATCTGAGACAACCACCTGTTGGTTGGCACGCGATGCGTTCACGTAGGTGATGGCCGAGCAGGCGCAGTTGGGGGTGTACACGCGGCACGCTGGGTCGGCATCCATCACCACCTCGGTGTTGTTTGTGACCGGGTCCGTGAGGGTGATCGGGATGATGGGACACCCGCCGCGTGCCACGGTGGCCACCTGGTCGTAGCACTCCACCACGCCATTGTTGCAGCGCGCGTAGGCACCGCTGCTGCCCGTCGGCCACGGGTACAGGCAGCGCGGCAGTGCGCGGCAGTTGAAGTGACGGTAGAAGTCGTTGTAGCTGAAGATGCGCGAGAAGCTAGGCACGTCCGACTGCTTGATGTAGACCACGGAGGCGCCGATCGTCAGGTTGGTGCCGCAAAACTTGCACTCGTTGTTCGTGATCAGGTAGCCCGACAGACCGGTGAGGTTCATCAGGCCGTACTGTAGGTTGTTGATGGCATTGCCCTGGAAGGTGAACACGACCATGTCGTTGCGGCAGGCCTCCTGCGTGATGAAGAACGGGTAGGCGGCGCTGCCGTTGATCACACAGCCGTTCATCGTGAAGTTCTGGTTCACCAGCGTGTCCAGGAAGAGCGGCTGGGTGGAGTTGTCCAGCTGGAAGCTGACGTTCTGGAAGCTTACCGCCGGGCGCGCGGCAAAGTCGACCGTGTCCTGCGTGAGTCCCACCTCGGTGAAGACCACGTCGGCGGCCGAGCCGCTGTAGGACTGAAACGCCAGCAAACTGATGTGGTTTGGCACGGCGAGGCCCGCCAACGAGTAGTTGCCCAGCATGCGCAGGCTGACGACCAGGTCGGGGTACGTCCCGCGGCACCCGGCCAGCGCCGCGCCAAGGTCGGTGTAGTCGGGCGCGACCAGCACGCCCGTGTTGTCCACCGTGCAGTTGAGCGCGGCGGACGGCGCCAGGATCAGCGCAACGATCAATAACAACAACGCGCAAGCGCCGCCACACCCCATCGGAGCGTGTTGTGGGCGCACTCTCTTGCACCACAAAGCACGTGCAAACGCTTTTTAGTGATGCGCGTTGTAGCTGTAGATGCGACTGAAGCCCTGCACATCCGACTGCTTGAGGTAGACCACAGAACTGCCGATCGGCAGTTTGGTGCCGCAAGATTCACAATCGTTGTTCGTGATCAGGTAGTCCGACAGCCCGGTGAGGTTCATCAGGCCGTACTGCAGGTTGTTGATGACATTGCGCTTGAAGGTGAACACGACCGTGTCATTGCGTCGGACCTCCTGCGTGATGAAAAACGGGTAGGCGGCGCTGCCGTTGATCACACAGCCGTTCATCGTGAAGTTCTGGTTCACCAGCGTGTCCAGGAAGAGCGGCTGGGTGGAGCCGTCCAACTGGAGGCTGACGTTCTGGAAGCTGACCGCCGGGCGCGCAGCAAAGTCGACCGTGTCCTGCGCGAGACCCACCTCGGTGAAGACCACGTCGGCGGCCGAGCCGCTGTAGGACTGGAACGCCAGCAGACTGATGTGGTTTGGCACCACGAGGCCCGCCAACGAGTAGTTGCCCAGCATGCGCAGGCTGACGACCAGGTCGGGGTACGTCCCGCGGCACCCGGCCAGCGCCGCGCCAAGGTCGGCGTAGTCAGGCGCGGCCAGCACGCCCGTGTTGTCCACCGTGCAGATGCGCGTGGCCGCAGGTGCCACGATCAACGCAACCAAAATTATCAGTGGCGTCCATGCAAGGAAGTCCCGCATGTCTGAGGAGGGGGTGTAGAAAAGAAAACGGCACGCCTTTACAAGGCTTTTAGTGCCCTGCGGTAGCAAAAGCGTCGCTCGTCGGTGTTGCTCACTGCCGCGTCTTTGAACCTCGATGCAACCTGCGTTTATTGTTGCTGCATGGGCCGTACTGTGTGCAGCTCAATTCATTCCAGAACCCCCTGGATCAGTGGAGTGCTTTCCAACTGAACTCATTTATCTGGATGCGCCGGAATGCTACGGCAATCTGCTCAATCCGCTTTGCTCAACTAGTAGCAATGGTCTCCCTTATTGCCACCCGTGCAACCCCAACCGTCAGACCGACTGGGAGTGCGTACCAAGTCGTTTGTGTGCTTTATTTTTTTCCATACATCTCACTGAGACGCGTTTCAGGTGTGACTGCCCGCCCAACTACTACTGCCGGCCGTGGCAGGACCGGCCGGACGACACCTTCCTGGACGGCACCTGCGTGCCGTTCGACGAGTCCACGCAGAAGTGCTTCTCGGACGCGGACTGCGACGTGTGGACCTTTGGGCTGTACGCGCCGCTGACGACGGTGCGCCTGTGGCGCTTCACGTGCCTGGGCGGCTACTGCCGGCCGTGCAACCCGGCCAACGTCACGTACTGGAACGGCACCAAGCTGTGCACCGCCTGGGACCACGTGACGCAGACGGGCTCGTCGCGGCCGGGCGAGACGCGCACGTGCGGCAGCGACGGGTACCTGGTGGGCGGCGGCGTGCTCGCCACCACGCTCCCGCCGCCCACCACCGCGCCGCCGCCCAGCGCAACGACGACGACCACCACCACCACCGGCGGCGCCACGCACGCGACCGCTAGTACCGGCAGTGCTGCTGCTGCGGCGGCGGACGCGCGCGCACTGGCGCCCGTGCTCGTGTGCGGCACGCTCCTCGTTGGGCAGTTGCTGGCCGCGCTGATGCAGGCGTGTATGTAAAAAAAATCGCGTCGAGGCCAACTGCGCCGGCGGTTTTTTTCCTGTATACATAGCCCCCCCCCCCCTTTCAACAGGCAC
>DAIDIF010000297.1 GCA_027451805.1 Acidobacteriota bacterium | reverse complement strand
GCGGCGGCGCGGGCGGGCGGATACACTAGACACAATTTGTTTGCAACGGATAACTCCCAGCGCGATTCTTCGTCTAGAGACGGAGAGGCGTGGTAAGGAGCAAGGCGAGCGCGGGGTGCGGCGCGGCGCTGCTGCTGGCGGCGATGGGGGCGGGGTGCGCCGGGGCGGGGGCGGCGCGAAGGGCGGCGGCGGCAAAGTTTAGCGTGGCGAGGGCCGTGCGCGGGCGGATCACGCGCGCGCTGCGCATCGGCGGCAAGACCGTCGCCACCCACGCCTTCACCCTGCGCCTCCCGCAGATCCCCGGCCAGAGCTATCAGTTTGTCCTGGTCAGCATCGTGCCCAACGGCACCCGCGTGCAGCCCGGGCAGGTGCTGGCGCAGTTTGATGACACTGCGGAAGTGCAAAACGCGCTCGATGCCAAAGCCAAATATGACGATTTGATCCACCAGGTGGCGGACACCCGCGCCCAGAATCTGGCCAATGCCGCGCAGCGCACCAGCGACCTGAAGCAGGCGCAAGCCGATCTGGGCAAGGCGCTGCTGGAGCTGAAGAAAGCGCCGATCCTGAGCGCGATTGAGGCGCAGACCGACCGGCTGAACCGCGCCGACGCGCGCGCCCACGTCGCCGATTTGACCGTCGAGAACCGGGACAAGGCCCGCGCCGACGCCGCCGCGCTGCGCATCCTGCAGCTCCAGCGCGACCAGCAGCACGTGGAGTGGGAGCGGGCGCGGGCGGCGGCCGCCTCGCTGACGCTGCGCGCGCCGCTGGCGGGGATGGTGGGGCTGCTGCCGGTGTTCCGCGCCAACAGCGAAGGGCCGGCGCAGCCGGGCGACCAGCTCTACACCGGCACCTCGCTGCTGCAGATCTTCAACCGCAGCGACATGCTCGTCAGCGCCCAGGTGGATCAGGCGGATGGCGCGGCGTTGACGCCCGGGTTGCGCGGCACGCTCCGCCTGGATGCGTACCCGGGCCTGCGCCTGCCGGTGCATTTTCTCTCCGTCAGCCCCATGGCGGTGGCCGGCGGCCTGGGCGTGCCCACCCGGACGTTCAGCGCGCTGTTCCACGTGGACGGGCGCGACCCGCGCCTGTTTCCCGGCCTCACCGCCTCGATCGAGCTGGCGGTGACGAACGCGCGTCCGGAGTTGTTGATTCCGCGCCTGGCGCTGCGCTTCGCCGGCGCGCAACCCTACGTCGTCGCGCGCGGCCCCGGCGGCGGGTGGCGCCGCGCCGACGTCGAGTTGGGCAACTTCAACGCGCAGCAGGTGGGGATCCGGAGCGGCTTGGCGGCGGACGAGGCGGTGCAGGTGCCGGCCGCGAGCGGGGAGGAGCCATGAGCCCGGGCTGGCGGAAAGGCGCGCGGATCGGGTCCGCCCTGGCCTTGACCGCGGCGGCGGCGTGGGCGATCGCCTACGCGCGCGGCCGCGGCGCGCCGCCGGCGGTGCCGCTGGCGGTGGCGCGGCAGGGCGAGTTTCTGGTGACGGTCCGGGTGCGGGGCGAGGTGGCGGCGGCGCGCTCGGTCGAAGTGGCCGCGCCGGATATCACCGGCTTGCGCATCACCTGGCTGGCGCCGCGCGGCGGCATCGTCGCGGCGGGCGCGCCGGTGGCGCGCTTCGACTCCTCCACCGCGCAACAGAACCTGGCCGCCAAAACCGCCGCGCTGCGCCAGGCGGCGGCGACGCTGGCGCAGGCCCAGGCCACGGCGCGCATCGCCGGCCAGCAGGACGCGCTTGACCTCGCCACCGACCGCAACGCGGTGGCCTCGGCCCGGCTCGATGCCGCCAAGGCTGCCATCCTCAGCCCCATCGACGGCGACGAGAGCCGGCTGGCGCTGGGCATGGCGGAGGAGAAGCTGCAGGTCGAACGGGCGGCCATCGCCGCCCACCGCGCCTCCAACGCCGCCAAGATCGCCAGCGCGCGGCGGCTGCGCGACAAGGCGCAGGCGGATCTGGATCGGATCCAGCGGCAGTTGCGGCAGATGCAGGTGAACGCGCCGCTCAGCGGCGCGGTGAATTACCTGACCAACTACTCCCAGGGCTGGATGAACGCGCAGCCCTTCAAGGTGGGCGACAGCGTGTGGCCGGAGGCGACACTGGCCGAGATTCCCGACCTGGCGACGCTGCGCCTGGTGGCGGGGGTGACCGAGGTGCAGCGCGGCCAGGTGGCGGTGGGCGACGTGGTGCGGATGCATCCCGACGCGTTGCCGGAGTTGACCCTGACCGGGACGATTGGCAGCATCGCGGCGCTGGCCGAGCCCGACTTCAGCTCGACCTTTCCGCCGCCCGAGCTGTTCCACATCGTGGCGCGGCTCGACCGCCTGGATCCGAGGCTGCGGCCGGGGATGAACGGCGGCATGGAGGTGGTGACGCGCAAGCTGCCGCACGCGGTCATCGTGCCCGAGCGCGCGATCTTCACCCTGGGCGGCAAGCCGGTGGTCTATGTCTTCGCCGGCGGCCGCTATCGCCCCACGCCGGTCACGGTGGAGGCGCGCGACCGCGACCAGGCCGCGGTCGGCGGCCTGGCGCCGGGCACGCCGGTGGCGCTGGCTGATCCCGCCGCGCCGCCGGGAGGGCGGCTGTGAGCGTCGCGCCCGCGGTGCCGCCGCCCCCGCCCGGCACCCCCCGCCCGCGGCCGGCG
>DAIDIF010000296.1 GCA_027451805.1 Acidobacteriota bacterium | reverse complement strand
GTGTGGAAATTGAGCACGCTCTCGGGAAGTTGGCTGAGGTCGAGATCGAGCAGAGACTTCAGCACCACTTCCATGCCCGCCCGGCGCAAATAGCTGAGTTCCTTGGCGACCCATTCGGCGCGGTAGTTTTGCGCATGGCGCGAGTAGCCGTGGGCTTCGGCCGCCTGGCGCTCGGCATCGCCCGGGGCGTGCTGGCCAGCGAGTCCGTCCAACACATGGGTGATGTGGTCCAGGCGCTCGCTGGTGCCTAGCGGCAGTGGGCCCAGCACGCGATCGGCGGCGACCATTTTGAGCCAGGAGGCGAGAATTTCGGCGCGGTGGGAAGCGAGCACGTCGGCGATGGTGGCCTTGCCGGGCGGGTGATGAGCGGTGGTGGGCGGAGGCGCGACAGCATCCATGCGGGAAAGGTTGCGCAACACGGCGGGCTCGACCGGCTTGAGGATGATCAGGTCCAAAGTGGACTGCATGAACTGCAGGGCGCGGGTGAAATCGGGGTTGCCGGTTAGCAGTACGGTGCGGGAGCCGGGGTGCAGGGTGCGCATGGCGGCGGCGAGCAGCAACCCATCGCAGGGGTGGCAGATGTTGAGATCGGTAATGAGCAGCTGGTATTCGCGGCCGGCGATCAGGCGCAACGCCGGGGCGGGGTGATCGGCGACATCCACCTCGCCCGAAGGGGCGAGCATGGCGCGGGTGAGCTCGAGCAGGTCGCGGTCATCCTCCGCGATCAGGATGCGAAGCAGCCCCGGCATTGCAAATAGTTGGATGCCGGCGGCGCAGGCGGCGAGGGGAAAAGGCTAGCTCGCGCCAAGAGCGTTGTGGGCGGCAATGACCAAGGGCTCGTAGAGCGGGGCGAGGCTGGGGGCGTAGGCGAGGTCGAGCGTCTCGAGGTCTTCGAGCTTCCAGGCGGCGGCGAGGGCGATGGCGGCGACGTCGAGGCGCTGGGCGACGGTGCCAGGGGCACCGCGGAAGTGGCAGCCGAGCAGGCGATGGCTGACGGCGTCGTAGATCAGCCGGAGGGTGATGGGCTCGGGCTGCAAGTAGGCGGCGCGGGAGCCGGCGGTGACCTGCATCGCCGCCGGGCGCAGGCCGGCAGCGAGCGCCTGCGGCTCGCTCAGGCCGACGCGGCCCCACTCCAGGCCAAACAGAGGCAGGGCGAGCGGCGCGAGGATGCCGGGAAAGCGCGCGCGGTGGGCGACGGCGTTGGCGCCGGCGACGCGGCCCTGCTGGTTGGCAGCGGTGGCGAGCGGGACCCAGGCGGGGGCGCCGGTGAGGCGATGGCGGGTCTCGGCGCAGTCGCCGGCGGCGTAGACGCCGGGCAGGTTGGTCTGCTGGCGCTCGTCCACGGCGAGGGCGCCGGTGCGGCCCAGGGCGATGCCGGCGCGCGCGGCGAGCTCGACCGCGGGGGCAAGGCCGCCGCAGTTGACCACGGCGTCGGCCTCGATCTCGCCGGCGGAAGTTGCCAACCCGAGCACGCGGCCGCCGCGGGCGCCGGCAAGGCCGAGGACGCGGGTGGACGAACGCAGCTCGATGCCGGCGGCGGCCAGGCGCGGCGGCAGCTCGGAAGCCAGCTCGGCGTCGAAGCCATGCAGCAGCGAGGCGTGGGCGTCCACCAGGGTGACGCGCAGACCGCGGGCGGCGAGCGCCTCGGCGGTCTCGAGGCCAATGTAGCCGGCGCCGACCACGGCGATGCGGCGAAGCGGGCCGGAGGCGAGCGCGGCATCGAGGGCGGCGGCCTGCTGCCAGGTGTTGGCGGAAAAGAAGTTGCGCAGCTCGCCGCCGCGCTCGGGCTGGCAGCGCGAGCGGGCGCCGGTGGCGAGCACCAGCTTGTCGTAGGGCAGCCAGGACTCGCCGCCGGGCGCGCGCACACGGACGCGATGGCGGGCGGGCTCGATCTCCAGCGCTTCGTGCCCGAGCCGCAGATCGAGGCGGCGGCGCTCGCGAAAGAACTCGGGCGGATGGGCGAGCAAGTCCTCGAGGCGGGGAACGCGGCGGCTGAGGAACCAGGGCAGGCCGCAGGCGCTGTAGCCGGCGGCGGGGCCGCGCTCGAGCACGGTGATTTGGGCGTCGGGCGCGAGGCGGCGGGCGCGGCTGGCGGCGCTCAAACCGGCGGCGACGCCGCCAATGACCAGGATGCGCTCCACTGGGGGATTGTAAACTAGGCCCCATGAGGAAGCCGGCGGCGGCGCTGGATGCCGAGGGGTTGTACGCAGCGGCGGTGCGGGCGCTGGCGCAGCGCGGGCACACGGAAGCGGAGCTGCGGCGCAAACTGGCAGGGCGGGCGGCGGCGGCGGGAGCGCTGGAGGCGGCGCTGGCGCGGCTGCGGGACCACGGCTACCTCGACGATGCGGGCGTGGCGGAGAGCTACACCCGCTTCCAGAAGGAAGTGCGGCACCACGGCCGGATGCGGGTGCTGCGCGAGCTGCGGGCGCGCGGAGTGGCGGCGGCGACGGCGGAGGCGGCGGTGCGGCGCCAGTTTCCAGCGGCGGGCGCGGCGGGCGAGGACGCGCTGGTGCGGGCGTTCCTGCGCAGCAAACGGCTGGCAGCGCCGCCGGACGAGCGCGCCGCGGCGCGGCTGTACCGCAAGCTGCTGACCGCCGGCTTCAGCCCGGCGGCGTGCGGGCGCTGCCTGCGGGCGTGGAGACTGAACCCGGAATTCGTGGAGATGCTGGAGACCATGCAGGAGGCGGAATGAACGACGCGAACGACGAGAACGACGAACTGGAGCTGGCCTTCGTGCCGCCGGGCGAGCGCGAGGCGGTGCGCAACTTCGACGACGAGGCGACCGCCGAGATCGCGGCCGGGTACCTGCGCGCCAACGGCATTGCGGCCGAGGTGGGGACGATGATGATCCCCGGCCTGCAATACGGCCTGGCGGTGTGGGTGCGAAAAGACGACGCCACGGCGGCGCGGGATCTGCTGCAGCAGGCCGAGGACGAAGGCGGGCCAGGGCCGGAATTGGTGGAGTGAATCAGCCGCGCGC
Organism: Acidobacteriota bacterium; assembly: GCA_027451805.1. Taxonomy (GTDB): domain Bacteria; phylum Acidobacteriota; class Terriglobia; order Terriglobales; family SCQP01; genus SCQP01. The sequence goes on along the minus strand of DAIDIF010000296.1, from coordinate 2,581 downwards.
GCGCGCCAGGCGGCGGAGGATGTCGTTCTCCCACTCCAGGCGCAGCGGGGGGCGGCCGGCGGCGAGCTGGCGCTGCAAAGCGTAGCCGGCGAGCATGGGCAACGAGACCGAAGGCTCGACAAAGCACATGGCGGTGGTCGCCTTGGCGCGGATCTTGCCCCAGCTCATGGCTTCCTTGAGCGTGCTGCCGGAGAGGCCGCCCCAGTGGGGCACGTCGGCGGTGAGCTGCAGCGCGTAGCTGTGGCCTTTTTCGGCCTCGAAGATGTAAGCCATGACCACCGAATCGTTGATGTAGTTCTTGGGCACGCCGCCGGCGATATAGATGGCCGCGGTCTTTTTCGACTTGACCACGATCTGGGTGAGCTCGTAGTTGTCGCGGATGGAGTCGATGGCGATCTTGGGCCTGCCGGCGAGGGTGGCGCGGTGGTAGTGGTGGGTGAGGCCGATGCCGATGGAGGAATCGTTGAGCGCGGGCACGAACATGGGCACGCCGCGCTTGTGGGCGGTGCGGACGATGGACTGCTCGTCGCGCAGCTTGCTGCCGACGAAGTCCATGTAGGCGCGGGAGGAGTAGTTGCCGGGCGGGAGCTCGTCGGCGATATAGCCCAGCCAGGTGTCGGTCTCCATGAACTTCTCCTCGTCCACATAGGTGTCGTAGATGCGGTCGATGAGCAGGTCGCGGAGCTGGGTGTCATCCACGTTGGGATCGCCGGCGTAATGGCCGTAGCCGCGCGCCTGGTAGATGTCCTGGTAGAGGATGGCGCCGGTGGAGACGATGACGTCCACGAAGCCGCCGGCGACCAGGTCGCGCAGCACCTTGCGCAAGCCGGCGGCGATGAGCGGACCGGCGAGGCCGAGCATGACGGTGGGGCGGTCGCGGTCGGCGTAGAGATTCTCGAGCACCTCGGCGCAGAGGCCGAGGTTGCGCGCCTGGATGGAGGCGCCGCGCATGGCGCCGACCAGGTCTGCGACGCTGGAGATCTTGTCAAAATCGATCGGCTGCACGCGGGTGCGGAGGAACTTGGCCTTGGCGCGGGCGTCAATGCGGCCGGCGCCGGGGACCTGGATGGCGGGCTTCTTGGGCAAGCGTTCTCCTTTACGGCTCAGCTTTTGGCGCTCCCGGCGGGGCGGTGGCGGCGCGGGCGCTGACGGACCATCTGCAAGCTGAAGCCGCGATTGGCGGGATAGAGCCGCTCGACGGCGCGCACGCGTTCGTAGACCAGATCGGGGGCGAGGGGCGGAAACTCGGGGTTGGGATCGAACATATCCTCGTAGAAGACATCGGTGTAGAGAGCGGCCATGTAGAGGCCGAGGGCATCGGTCTCGGCGGCGCGGCGGTAGTTGCGCCACGCTTCCTCGGTGCGCTTCACGCCGGCCTCGCCCAGCGCGGCGCGCCACTCCCAAGCCTCGGAGGTGAGCTCGCCGGGCTTGCCCTTCTCGAGTTCGCGGCGCAACAGGCCATCGAAGTCGCCGCCGGCTTCCGCGCCGGGAGGGTTCAGCGCGGCGAGGTAGGCGATCTTGTCGAAGAACTCCATCGCCAGGCCGTAGGAATCGTGCTCGTAGAACTTGAGGCTGATGAGGAGGAGATTGCCGATGGGCTTGACGTCGAGGTGATGGCACAGCTCCTTGCGGGCTTCGCCCTCGGCCGCGGGCTCGAGGCCGACCACAACGCTGCGCTTCTGTTTGAGCAGCCAGGGAACGAAGTAACAGGCGGCGCGGCCGAGGCGTGGAACCAGGGTACGCGGCACGGCGGCCACCAGGCGCTCCACGCCGCGGTCGTCGCCGCTGCTCTCCAGGTTCGGGGCAGCAGGCACCACGCCATACACCAAGCCGTTGTCGCCGGTGCGGACGTTGCCGCTGCGCAGGGCCTCGTCGATCGTCATCTGTTAGATTCTACGCGAGCGGGGACTGGACTCTGACGCAGGGAGAGGCTGGAAGCTGGGAGCAGGAGAAGAACGGCATGCAAGAGAACCGATTTGCGCTAGAGGTGGACGGACTGGAGATCCCGGCGGCGCTGACCGCGCCGGAGGGCGCGGCGGCGGCGCTGCTGCTGATCCCCGGCTCGATGAATTCGGACCTGGACGGCAACTTCGCGCCGCTGTTTCCCGGCCAGCCGGCGGCCACGCCGCACGCCTACCGGGACTTGGCCGAACAGCTCTATGACCTGGGGATCGCGGTGCTGCGCTACGCCAAGAGCGGCCCCGGCACCGGCTGCGTGGCGCGGGATGCGGAGCTGGCCAAGGCCCGCTACCGGGAGTTCGGCCAGCGGCGGCGCGTGGCCGGCGCTTTCTGGGAGGAACTGGGGCGGCGCGCGCCGAGGTTGGCACGCTTCGCCGCCGGGCACAGCGAAGGCGCGGTGGTGGCGACGCAACTGGGGCGGGAACGCGGCGACATGGCGGGTCTGGTGCTGCTCTCGGGGCCGTCGCTGCCGCTGCTGCGGTTGATGATGTGGCAGCGCTATGAGCAGGAGCGGGCGGCGGGCGCGCTGACAACCGAACGCGAGCGGCAGTACGGCGAGGCGTGCACCTGGGCGGACGCGTACGCCGCTGGGCGGCCGCTGGCGCCGGAGACGGGCGCGGGC
>DAIDIF010000295.1 GCA_027451805.1 Acidobacteriota bacterium | reverse complement strand
GCATGCGTGCCGTGGTGTACCAAACGGAGCAGCCGGGGTGCTCGCGGTTCCCCTAGACTCGTCTACGTTGTGCCCAGGCTTTCTTCTCCGAATCCGCTGCGCGGGGCCGCGCTGCCTGCAACCCGCGGCACGTCGCGTTCTGCGCGTGGCGTGCGAATTCTCTTCCTGCATCGCTCCGTCACAGCGGTCGAGCGCTGCGTGCGTGAGCTGCGCAGCGTGCGCTGGGCGGTCGCCGCGACCAGGGTCTCCAGCGCGCAGCAGCTCCTGCGGCGCCTCGCGCAGGGGGGGAGCCCCGACGTGGCCTTGCCGGGCCCCTACGATCTGGTCATTGCCGGGCATCCCAGCCCGCAGTGGCGTGCCGTCCGGCAATGCCTCAGCCGGGTCCGGACCCACATCCCCGTGATCGTCGTGACCGAGGCCGCAGGTTCGCGGTTGGCGGAGCTGATGGAGGAGGGCGGCGCCGATTGGATCGAGATGGATCGCCTGGCGCGGCTCCCCGGCATCGCGCGCCGTGCCTTGGAGGAGCAGGCCTTGCGCGGCGCGCGGGACCGCGCCGAAAGCAGCCTGCGGCACTCGGAGGCCTACCTCCACGCCCTGACCGACAACCCTGCATACGGCATCGCGCGCTGCGGACCCGACGGCACCATCCTCGAGACCAATCGCGCCCTTGCAGCGATGCTTGGCTATGCCTCCGGCCAGGAACTCCTGGCGGAAGCCGGCGCTGCCGCCAGCCGGACGCGAGCCGCCGGCCCGAAGTTGGGGCCGCTTCCGTTTCCGGTGCGCGGCGTGGTCGCGCCGGCAGAGTTGCGCTGGACACGCAAGGATGGCACCGACGTGGTGGTCCGCTGCAGTGGACGGGAGATCCGCGGCGTGGGAGGCGCGCCGGGCGGCTACCAGATCATCGCCCAAGACGTCACCGCCCAAAGCGCCCTCGTGGCCGAGCTTCGTCGCTCCGCCGCGGTGGATGCGCTCACCGGCTTGGCGAACTACCGCCAGTTTGTGGAGGTGCTGGAGCGCGAGCTGCAGCGCTCCAATCGCACCGGCCGCGAGCTGGCGGTGCTGCTGCTCGATCTGGATGGACTCAAGCGCATCAACGATCGTTACGGTCACTTGGCCGGCAACCGCGTTCTTTGCCGCTTGGCCAAGGTGCTCAGCTTTTTCTGCCGGTGCACGGATTCGGCTGCGCGTTTTGGCGGCGACGAGTTTGCCATCGTTGCGCCCGAGATTGGCGCCGCCCCCGCCCGGTTGCTGGCGGCGCGGATTCGCGCCCACTGCGCCAGCCAAAGCGAATCACCGCCTCTCTCGGTCAGCATCGGCGTTGCGGCGTGTCCTCGCGACGGAGAATCCGTCGAGACGCTGCTGGTGGCGGCCGATCGTGCGCTTTACCAGGCGAAGGGCCGCTCGCGCCTGGTGGCGCCCGCCGCCCTGTCCCGGCGTTGCCCCCGGCTGTTCCTCCTGCCGCAACCCAAATGAGCCGGCGCACGTCCTGCGCCGGGCACGCTGCGAAGGTTGTTCACTACCGGACAGACACTTCGCTCCCGCCCCTCTAGCATGGAACCCATTCCCGCTTAGGATCGCGGGCGAGATCAGACAAAGGGGGTGGGGTAGCTATGAACCTGCGCAAGCCGCTGTTGTCGGTGCTGTTTCTCTTGACGTGGCTGGGCTGCGGCCTTCACGCCGATCCCATTCTGGGCACCACGCTCTCCTCGTTTGCGGTGTTAGCCGCGACGACGGTGACCAATGCCGGCGCGACGACCATTTCCGGGGATGTGGGAGTCTCGCCCGGCAGCGCGATCACCGGTGAGTCTGGCATCACCTTGACGGGATCCTACCACGCCGCGGATTCGACGTCTGCCTTGGCCCAGGCGCAACTCACCGCCGCGCTGACCGGGCTGGCAGGCGTGAGCCCGGTTACGTCTTTGTCTTCTCCCGACTTATCCCTGGCGGGAACGCTCTCGCCCGGCTTCTACTCCGTGAGCGCCGGAACCACCAACCTGTCCTCGGCGCTGACCCTCGACGGCGGCGGCAACGCCAACGCCGCCTGGGTGTTCCTGCTGCCGAGCACGCTGATTACCTCCTCCGGTTCCTCGGTCACGGTCGAGAACGCCGGCGCCGGCGCCGGCGTCTATTGGGAGGTGGGCAGCTCGGCAACCCTCAACTCGGGCACCAGCTTCGTGGGCAATGTGCTGGCGAACACCAGCATCACGTTGGGTAGCGGTGTAACCCTGGGCTGTGGCCGGGTCTTGGCCTCTACTGGCGCCGTGACGATGATTGGTGACACCATCGGCGGCGGTTGCTCGGGCAGTCTTGCCGGCAGCAGCGGGTTGAGCGGGGGCCTGGAGTTTTCGGACTCAACCGTTACGACCCTTCCGCCCTCCTTCCCCGCGCCCGTACCGGAGCCCACCACCTGGCTGCTGCTCGCCACCGGTATGGTCGGTTGGTTCGTGGCCAGGGCGTGGATGGGCCGGCGCGGGGCAGGCCGATCTTTCTAGCGGGCGATGCCAGGTGCTCGGGATCGCCTGCCGGACGCTGAATGCGGGATTTGTCCGCTTTCGGACACAGGCAAGGCAAAACCGAACGCGATGTCGGCGTTCCACTCTTCCCCACTCGTCTTAAACGCAATCATTGCAGCCCTTTAGCCGCACCGGTGAACTGGCCCCGGACGTGCCTCGTAACGTAGGCAGTATGGATAAGGCACGCGATCCCAAGTTCCTCCAACGCCGTCGCATGAAGAGAATCGCGATGGGCGTCGGCTCTGTTTTGGTGTTGGCCGTGGTTTCGTTCGCCGTCTCGCGGCTCAAGCCCGCGCCCCCCACCGTCGACGGCGGTTCGGTCTGGCCCGGCCAAGTCGTGCACGGCACCATGGTGCGCCAGGTGCGCGGCTTGGGCACGCTCAAGCCCGAGCAGGTCGTCACCATTCCCGCCATCACCGAGGGGCGGGTCAAGGCCATCCCGGTGCTGCCTGGCATGCCGGTCAAGAAGGGCCAGATCCTGGTCGAGCTCGAAAACCCCGCCATCGAGAAGGCCCTGAGCGACGCCCGGGCCCAACTGCAGGGCGCCGAAGCCGATCTGGCCAATCTCCGCGCCACCCTGCGTGAAGCACTGCTCAACCAGCGCTCCACCCAGGCGAACCTGGTGGCGCAATACAAGACCGCCGCCCTGCTCAGTGAAAACGACGCCCACCTGCTAACCAAGGGCTTGGTCGCGCGTCTCGATGCCCAGACCGATGCCGCCAAGGCGCAAGGCTTGCAACAGCAGGTGGCCATCGGCGAGCAGTGGATCGCCAGCATGGGCGCCAGCGATTCGGCCCAGATCGCCAGCCAGCAAGCCAAAGTGGACCAGATGCGCGACGCCGTCAAGCTCGCCCAAACCCAGCAGGATGAGCTCAACGTCCGCTCCGGCATTGACGGTTTGCTCGAAGACCTGGACATGGGCGCCAGCTCCGCCAGCAGCAACTCCGAACTCCAGGTCGGTCAATGGGTGACCGCCGGCACTGCCGTCGCCAAGGTGGTGCAGCCGCAGAAGCTGAAGGCGCAGATCAAGGTCGCCGAAACCGATGCCGGAGACGTCGAGATCGGCCAGCCCGCCACCGTGGATACCCATAACGGCATCGTCCCCGGCCACGTCACCCGCATCGACCCCAACTCGCAAAACGGCACCGTCACCGTGGATGTGCATCTTGACGGCCCGCTCCCCCCCGGCGCCCGCCCCGACCTCAGTGTGGACGGCACCGTGAACATTCAGACCCTGCGCAACGTAGACTATGTTGGCCGGCCTGCTTTCGGGCAGCCCGACCAGACGGTGAGCATGTTTAAGATTTCGCCCGACGGCCGATACGGAACGCTGGTCAAGGTCCAGCTGGGCGCGGCTTCGGTCAACACCATCCAGGTGATCCACGGCTTGAGCGTGGGCGATTGGGTGGTGCTCTCCGACACTTCCGCCCAGGATGGCTTCAACCGCATCCGCTTCAGCCCGCCTGTCGCGGTGCACTAGGGACGCGTGTAACCAAACCGCCCCGCGGCGATATTAGCAACCGGCAGAGTTCTCAGGAGGGGAAATGGGATCGGAACGGCCCGCAGTCATCGCACTCAAGGATGTCAACAAGGTGTTTTACACCGACGAGGTGGAAACCCACGCGCTCGCCAACGTCCATCTGGAGATCCTGGCGGGCGAGTTCGTCGCCATCGGCGGACCTTCCGGATGTGGCAAGTCCACCCTGCTCTCCATTCTTGGCCTGCTCGACTCGGCCACCTCGGGCGAGTACATGCTCAACAACCAGCCCGTGATCAACCTCAGCCTGGGCGAGCGTTCCCGCATCCGCAACCGCGAGATCGGCTTCATCTTCCAGAGCTTCAACCTGATCGGCGACCTCTCCGTCTACGAGAACGTCGAGCTGCCGCTCACCTATCGCGGCATGCCCTCCAGCGAACGCAAGCAGCGCGTGCAGGCCGCGCTCGAACGCGTCGGCATGGCGCATCGCGCCCGCCACCTCCCCAGCCAGCTCTCCGGCGGCCAGCAGCAGCGCGTCGCCGTCGCCCGCGCCCTGGTGGGCAAGCCCAGCATCCTGCTCGCCGACGAGCCCACCGGCAACCTCGATTCCAAGAACGGTGACGCCGTGATGGATCTGCTGCACGAGCTGCACGAGGGCGGCGCCACCATCTGCATGGTGACCCACGATCCCCGCTTCGCCCGCTACGCCGATCGCACCGTGCACCTCTTCGACGGCCAGATCGTGGACGAGAGCCAGGCCCAGGAGCAGTCCGCCGTCATCGGCCGCGGCGACTAGCGCCCCGGCGGGCGCGGCGAGCGCCGCCCGCGAGGTTGCGATTGGCTGGGCAGCCGCGCAGGGGCCCGCGCCAATCAGGCGGAGCGGCGGCTGGGGCCTCCCGGGGCCCCGGCTGGCGCGAGCAAAGCGGGAAGCGCGGCGAGCGCCGCCCGCGAGGTTGCGATTGGCTGGGGCAGCCGCGCTGGGGCCCGCGCCAATCAAAGTTAGCCGGTTGCGTTCCATCCCCAAGACGCCGCCGGCTACGGCGAGCCAGTCGGTCCCAGGGCCTCAGTTTCCCCACTGACGCGCTTGGGTACCGGCTGGCTCGCTCTTTCTTACGCCTACTTCCTCCGAATGTCCGATTCCGGACATGGTGAATGCAAAAGCGGACCGTCGTGGCCGCCGTGCCGCCGCTAACCAACTCACTCCCCATGACTTACATTGGCCCTCGACGTGCCCTTCGGTTACCGATGACGTACTCCCGTTTGCCTGTCTCGGCCCGCCTCGCCCTGTGCGCCGCCGCTCTGTTGGCGGCCGCCGCCGCCCAGCGCACCGCGCCGCCGCCGCCCGCCGCCGCTCCCCAGACGCCCATTCCTGCGGTTAACACCGCCGTGCCCGCCACCCTCGGGTTCGTCCATCGCGGCGGCTGGTTCAACTTCTGGCAGCGCTACGCCCCCGCCGACATCGGCCGCCCCGATCTTCAGAATCCGGCCCTGCTGCGGCGGTCCCCCGTCGGGGGCACGCTCTATCTTTCCTTGCGCCAGGTGCTGCAGCTGGCGTTGACCTCCGATCTCGACATCGCCAACGCCGCCTACAACCAGCTCCTCGCCAAGCCCGATTACTTCCGCACCCTCGCCGGCGGCACCGCCCGCGGCGTCGCTGGCGAGACCATCTCCAGCGCGCTGTTCTCAGGCGCCATCGGCGCCTCCGGCAGCGGCGGCAGCGGCGGCGGCGGTTCCAGCGCCGGCTCCGTCACCGGCGGCGGTTCCGGCGTGCACGGCGGCAATGGCGGCTACGACCCCAGCCTCAACTTTGTCTTCACCGACGAGCATTCGCGCACCCCGCTCAACAATCCCATCCTCTTCGGCACCTCCGAGCAGTTGCTCAATCAGGACTTTGGGCAGGTCTCCTTCGGCCAGGGGTTCACCACCGGCACCGGCTACTCCATCAGCGGCAGCAGCTTCCGCCAATATCAGAACTCCGATCAGCTCTTTCTCAATCCCCAGGTCACCAGCGACATCAGCATCGGCGTCCAGCAGCAGTTGCTGAATGGCGGCCGGCGCTCGGTCAACCGCGCCCCCATCGTGATGGGCGAAAACAGCCTGGCCTATGCCGATGCCGCCTTCAAGATGGAAGTCACCAACGTCGTCGCTCAGGCCGCCACTCAGTATTGGACCCTCGCCGCCGCCAACCGCCAGCTCGAAATCTCGCGTGTGGCGCTCGAGCGCGCCCAGCAAACCCTCGATGACACCCAGGTCCTGGTGCAGGCGGGCAAGGTGCCCGCCGCCAACCTGGTCACCGCCGCCTCCGGCGTCAGCGCCGCCAATCAGGCGCTGCTGCAGGCGCGCACCGCTTTCCAGATCGCCGGCTCCAAGCTCAAGCTCTTCTTGAGCAAGCAGTGGAGCCCGACCGTCATCACCGCCCGCGTTGTCAACGCCGATCAGTTGCCCGCGCCCGTCGCCGCCAATCTTCCTGTCGTCAGCCGCCTCGTCGGTCGCGCCGTGACCTACAGCCCGCAGTTGGCGGAAGACCGCATCAATGTCACCAATAACGACCTCACCGTCAAAATCCGCAAAAATGCGCTCCTCCCCACCCTCGCCGTGTTCGCTTCCTACACCTCCAGCGGCGTCTCCGGCTTGGGCGTGAACTGCAGCGTCCCCACCTTCCCCTGTCCCGCCGGCGATCTGCTGGCCCCGCTGCCCGGCGGCTTCGGCACCTCGCTGGGCAAAATCTTCAGCTACGCGGCGCCCGACTACGGCTTCGGCTTCCAGCTCAACATCCCGGTGTGGAACCGCCTCAACCGCGCCGACGAAGCCACCGCCGAGCTGCAGGATGCCCAGTCGCGCGTCACCCTGCAAAAGGATCAGAACGTCGTCACCGAGCAGGTGAACGAAGACCGCATCACCCTCGAAGGCGATGTCGCGCAACTGAAAGCGGCGCAGACCAGCGCCCATCAGTTCGAGCAGGCGCTGGAAAACGCCCAGCAACTCTACCGCCTGGGCAAGAACACCATCAACGACGTCATCGTCGCCGAGGTCGCCGTCATCGCCGCGCAGAAGTCCGTGGTGACCGCCCAGCAGAACTACGCCATCGCGCAGGTCAACCTGGAGAGGGACAGCGGCACGCTGCTGCACGACTACCACATCGTTCTCGCCGCGCCCATGACCCCCACGGGCATCGGCTCCCTGAAGTAGCACGCGGTGGTACCCTTTTTCTTGTGATCCAGCTGCGCAAACTCGAGAAAACCTTCCCCGCCGGCGTGGGCAAGACCTACGCCCTGCGCCAGATCAGTCCTGGCGCATCCGATGGGCGTGGCCGCAGGCGTGCGCAGTCTGCATCAGGCGTGGGAGGCTGCTGCCGCTGGCGTCTCGCTGGCGGAGTATGCGGCAGATCATGCGGAGCTGCGCGCCGCGCTGGAGGCATTTGC
>DAIDIF010000294.1 GCA_027451805.1 Acidobacteriota bacterium | reverse complement strand
GGCGGCGGGAGCGGCGGGCGACGGTGCGGAGGCCGCGGGCTCCGGGGGTGCCGGGGGCGGCGCGGGCGGCGCGGGCGCCGCAGCGGCGGGTTCGGGCTTGGGTTCGATTGGGGCGGGGAGTTGATCCTCAGGCACGGACGGCCTCGGGGGTCAGCGTGGGGGTGAGCCAGTGGCGGTAGGCGGGCATGCGGCCGCGGGCGGCGTCGGCGAAGACGGAGCGCAGCTTGAGGGTGACGGGGCCGGGGACGCCGGCGCCGACGGGGCGATGATCCACGTGGGTGGCGGGGGCGATCTCGACGGCGGTGCCGCAGAAGAAGATTTCGGCGGCGATGTAGAGCTCGCTGCGGTCGATGGAACGCTCGACCACGGTGAGGTTCAACTCGGCGCGGGCAAGCTGCATGATGCTGTCGCGGGTGATGCCTTCGAGGATGTTGTCGGTGATGGGGGGGGTGACGAGCTGGCCGCGGCGGAGCATGAAGAGGTTGCTGGCCGAGCCTTCGGCGACGTGGCCGTCGTTGTTGAGGAAGATAGCCTCGTCGTGGCCGTTGGCGTGGGCCTCGTCGCCGGCGAGGACGCTGTTGGCGTAGGCGCCGCAGATTTTGGCGCGGCCGGGAATGGCGAGGTCGTCCACGCGGCGCCAGGAGACGACGCCGGCCTTGAGGCCCTGGGCGGCGGCGAAGTATTCGCCGTAGGGGACGGCGACGATGGCGAAGGCGTCGTTGTTGTCGGAGTGGACGCCGATGCGGGCGGAGGCCTTGTAGGCCAGCGGACGCACATAGATGTTGGACTTGAAGCGGTTACGGCGGCAGAGCTCGGCGTTGATCTCGACCAGTTCCTCGGGGCTGTGGGGGACGGCGAGGCGGAGGATGGAGCAGTTGAGCGTCCAGCGGCGGTAGTGATCGGGGGCGCGGAAGAGGTTGAGGTTGGCCTCGCGCTCGTCGTAGTAGCCGCGGATGCCCTCGAAGACGGCGGTGCCGTAGTTGAGGGCATGGGTGAGGATGTTGACGTTGGCGTCGCCGAGGCGGACGTAGTTGCCGCCAAACCAGACGATGGTGTTCGGATCGGGCGGGTTGGTAGCAGCCATGAGCGCGCCTCCGGTGCGGATTGGGGAGGAAGCTATTCTCCCGGGGCTATTTTCGCTCAAGTTGGCGGCGCTTGCCAATTTACCGTTCGGTCGGGGAAGAGGAATGCGAGACTAAATCAAATGTTTTACCTGACCGAGCTCATCAATCTGCCGCTGCGGAACACGGAGGGCCGCAGGCTGGGGCGGGTGCGCGAGCTGGTGCTGGAGCCGGAGCAGGACGCCAACCTGGTGCGGATGGTGATTTACCGGCACGACAGCAATCAGTGGCAGATTCCGTTGCGGCTGGCGGGGCTGGACCACGAAGGGATGACGGTGGATGCGCGGCAGGCGGCGCCGGTGCCGGTGGCGACGAACTCGGGGCAGCGGTGGCTGCGGCGCGACGTGCTCGACCAGCAGATCATTGACGTGAACGGGCGCAAGGTGGTGCGGGTGAACGACGTGGGGCTGGAGATGGGGGGGCAGGAAGGGGCGCGGGAGCTGCGGGCGCAGGGAGTGGAGATCGGGATGGCGGGGGCGGCGCGGCGGCTGCTGCAGGGGATGGTGCCGCGGGCCTGGCTGGCGCCGGCCTCGGGCTGGGTGAAGGAGCGGGCGATACCGTGGCGGACGTTCGACCTGGTGGAGACCGACCCGGCGCGGCGGATGCGGCTGCAGATCACCTATCAGGCGCTGGGGCGGCTGCATCCGGCGGATGCGGCCGACATCGTGGAAGAGCTGGCGCCGGCGGAGCGGGATGCGGTGTTCGGGTCGCTGGACAGCGAGGTGGCGGCGGACATTTTGGGCGAGGTGAAGCCGAAGATGCAGCGTTCGCTGATCGAGGGGCTGGACGCGGAGCGGGCGGCCGACATTCTGGAAGAGATGGAGCCGGACGAGGCGGCGGACGTGCTGGCGGAGCTGCCGGCAGAGCAGTCGGAGCAGATTTTGCGCGACATGGAGGCGGAGGAACGCGAAGACGTCACCGATCTGATGGAGTATCCGGAGAACACCGCCGGCGGGCGGATGACGACCGACTTTCTGGCGCTGGGGGAGACCGCGGTGGCGGCGCAGGCGGTGGCGGCGCTGCGCAACTTCGAGGGCAAGGTGGAGAACCTGACGACGGTGTTCCTGCTCAATCCCGAGCGCCAACTGGCGGGCATGGTGCCGCTGGCGCGCATCCTGCTGGCGCGGCCGGGCGACGCGCTGCGGCCGATGGCGGAGGAGCCGATCACGGTGGAGCGCGGGCAGGAGGAGCGGGAGGTGGCGGAGGTGTTCAACAAGTACAACCTGCTGGCGCTGCCGGTGGTGGATGAGCAGAAGCGGATGCTGGGCGTGATCACGGTGGACGACGTGATCTCGTGGCTGAGCGAGCGATAGAACGCGGGGCCGGTCGTGGCTGCGCCACGACACCCGCTGCTCTGTACGGGCGGGGCTGCGCGGGGCCCCGGAGACGCCCCGCTCCGCCCCGCCCTTGCAGACCGCCCGCCCGCGGGGCCGGGCGGGGCGGCGCGGGTGGGGCGACATCACGGCGGTGGAGGAACCGCATAATAGGGCGATGGCGGTGGTGGCAGACACGGTGGAGGCGGCGGCGGGGCTGGACCCGGCGAAGCTGCCGCGGCACGTGGCGGTGATCATGGACGGCAGCGGGCGCTGGGCGGGGCGGCGGCAGCGGCCGCGGGTGAGCGGGCACATGGCGGGGGTGGAGGCGGTGCGGGCGACGGTGGAGACGTGCGCGGAGCTGGGGATTCCGGCGCTGACGCTGTATGCGTTTTCGGCGGAGAACTGGAAGCGTCCGCTGGCGGAGGTGAACTTTCTGATGCGGCTGCTGCGCCGCTACCTGCGCAGCGAGACGGCGGCGCTGAACCGGCAGAACATCCGGCTGGAGGCGATGGGGCGGATCGCGGCGCTGCCGGAGGTGGTGCGCGCGGACCTGGAGCGGGCGCAGGCGGCGACCCGGGGCAACACCGGCATGGTGCTGACGCTGGCGCTGAACTATGGCGGGCGGGCGGAGATCGTGGACGCCTGCCAGAAGATGGTGGACGACGCGCGGGCGGCGGGGCAGCTGGAGCGGCTGGAGGTGACCGAGCAGGGGCTGGGGGCGCGGATGTATACGGCGCGGCTGCCGGAACCGGATCTGCTGATCCGGACGAGCGGCGAGATGCGGGTGAGCAACTTCATGCTGTGGCAGATCGCCTACGCCGAGATTTGGGTGACGCCGGTGCTGTGGCCGGACTTCCGGCGCGAGCACCTGCTGGCGGCGCTGGCGGAGTTTCAGCGCCGGGAGCGGCGCTTCGGCGGGCTGGGCGGGCCGAAGGCACCGGGCGCGGGGCAGGCCACGATACGGACGCACGCGGCGCTGGGGCGGAGCGCCGGGAAGGGGTGAGCGCGGCGGGCACAGGCGGGGGGTGGACGCGGGTGGCGACGGCGGCGGTGCTGGCGCCGGTGACGCTGGCGGCGGTGTGGTGGGCGCCGGGGGCGTGGTTTGCGGCGCTGGCGGCGGGAGTGGCGGCGGTGGCGGCGTCGGAGTTCTATCAGCTGGCGTCGGTGGCCGGGGTGCGATCATACGCGCGGCTCGGGGTGG
>DAIDIF010000293.1 GCA_027451805.1 Acidobacteriota bacterium | reverse complement strand
GAGAGAGTAAGTTGCCCGGAAGACACTTTCGATATATCTATAGAGCAATGGCCAGGGTTCGCGCCGCCGTTGTCTGCAGCCTGGTGCTGGCATCGTTACGCCTATCGGCGGCGGCCCCGGCGTCCTCCACCGCGGCGCTGGAAAGCCGCGGCGAGGGGGTGCTGGCGAAGCTGTTGGCGATGCCGGCGGCGCGCCATCCGGCCCTACGCTACCACAGTTGGCCGCCACGGCTGATCATCACGCCGAGCCAGGAGTTGCAGGCCTATTCGCAGGCGCCGGGGTGCGATCCGCGGATCACGCTGAGCGCGGGGCTGGTGGAGCGGGTGGTGGGAACGAGCCAGGCGCGGCTGGCGTTCGTGCTGGGGCACGAGCTCAGCCACATCCTGCTGGGGCACACGCGCTGCAGCGGCGCGGGCGTGGGCGGATTGCAGGGGCTGGCGTTCGTGCGGAGGCAGGAGTACGCGGCCGACCAGGCGGGGCTGGCGCTGGCGCTGGCGGCGGGGTACAACTACCAGCGGGCGTTCAGCCTGTTCCGGCGGCTGCAGGCGGTGGCGGGGAACGCGCCGATTGAGGCGCTGGCGGCGGACCATCCCTCGATCAGCGAGCGGGCGGCGCGGCTGCAGCGCATCGGCAGCCAGCAGGCGCTGTGGGAGAGCATGGGGGCGTTCCAGGACGGGGTGGCGATGCTGGCCAGCCGGCAGTACGGGCTGGCGGCGGCGGCGTTCACCACGGTGACGCGGGCGTTTCCCAAGGCCTACGAAGCGTGGAACAACCTGGGCTACGCCTACCTGATGCGCTACGGCGACAAGCTGCGGCCGCCGGATCTGGCGCAGCTGCGGCTGGGCGAGGTGGCCACGGGCGGCTATTACCGCGAAGCGGGGTCGCTGGCGGCGCAGTTGCGCGGGGTGAACGTGGCGGACTGGAACCACGCCGCGGCGGCGCTGCAGTACGCGCAGGCGTTGGCCCCAAAGTCGGCGGTGATCCTGGGCGACTTGGGACTGGCCTACGCCATGGCGCCGGACGACGCCATGGCGGCGCGGGCGCCGGCGCTGTTGCGGGAGGCAGCCGCGGCGGCGCCGGCGGGCGAAGAGCGCGCGCGGGATGCGCTCAACCTGGCGGTGGCGCTGGAGCGGGAGGGGGAGATGGCGGCGGCGCGGGCGGCGGGGGCGGAAGCGCAGGCGGCGTGCGCCGGCGGCGGGTGCTCCGGGCTGCGGGGGCCGCTGCTCTACCAGGCGTGGCAACTGGCGCGGAAGCCGCGGGCAGAGCTGAAGGCGCTGACGGAGTATCTCGGGGCGGAGAGTCACGCTTCGGGGTGGTGGCAGCTTGCCTACGCGGCCTATCCGGGGCTGTGCCGGGCGCTACACCAGACGCCGCAGCCGGCGGCGGATTTTCCCCAGCCGCTGCGCTACCGGCGGGTGGAATCGGTGACGGTGAACGGGCGGCAGGTGGCGATCGGGGAGAATCTGCGCGAGGCGGCGCAGGCGCTGGGCCCGGCGACGGTGGTGGCGGCGGGGCCGGAGACGCCGCTGGAACGGCTGCTGTATCCGGCGCTGGGGGTGGATCTGGTGGGCGGGGAGAGCGTGGCGGCGATTGTGCTGCACGGGCCGCATGCGCCGGCGGTGGATCTCGAACCGGCGGCGCTGACGGCGAAGGGCGGCCTGAAGCTGGCGGTGGGCGAAAGCCAGAATCCGATCCTGCCGCTGCTGGGGCCGGATCCGGACGAGGTGACGCTGGGCGGGGGGAACGGCGGCGGCTACGC
Organism: Acidobacteriota bacterium; assembly: GCA_027451805.1. Classification (GTDB taxonomy): domain Bacteria; phylum Acidobacteriota; class Terriglobia; order Terriglobales; family SCQP01; genus SCQP01. The sequence goes on along the minus strand of DAIDIF010000293.1, from coordinate 4,890 downwards.
GGTGCTGGGCGGGACCGGGGTGGCGGCGGCGATCGGGCCCGGCGGCCACCTGCGGCAGCTCATGGTGATGGCGCTGCCGGACGATGGGTCAGAGTAAGTCGGATGTCCAGGTTTGGCGCGCGGCCCGTATACTGTGCGCGAGGAGAGCGAAATGGAACGGCGCGATTTTCTGGGTAGCCTGCTGGCGGCGGGAGCGGCGGCGGCGATCGTCGAGCAACTGGCGGAAGGGCAGAGCCCGACGGCGGGCGGCAACGCGGCGGCGTTCTGGGGCGGCTATTTCGCCGAGCATCCGGCGGCGGCGGGGGCGCGCGAGCTCTTCGGCGGCGGGCACAAGCGCGCCGGGGTGGTGGGCGACCGGCAGTGCAACTTTCTGAACTACGACGCGCAGAAGCAGACGCTGCGCTTCCCGCAGGAGGTTTCCGCCGGCGAGCTGCCGGACTATCCCGGCGACGTGGCGCTGCAGCTTTCGGTGGGCGGCATCCGGCTATCGACGGCGGACCGGCAACGGGTACGGAGCCTGCGCTCGGCCCAGGTGCGGGTGGATTTGGCGCAGAACCAGCGGCTGGAGCACTTCGACGATTATCTGGCGTGGGCATCCATCGCCAGCCTGTTCGTGGGCGAAGCCAAGGTGCTGCCGGCGCTGCAGGATTTGAGCCTGAGCCCAGCCTCCACCAAACAGGTGCTGCTGCCGGGAGGGTCGGGCTCGCTGGGACTGAACGTTTCGATGGCGGAGCAGCGGTCGTCGTTCTTCCACCTGCTGCAGCGGCTGGTGGGGGTGGCGGGGACGCTGGCGCCGGCGCTGGCGCTGCCGGCGATCAGCCTGACGGCGATCGCGGGGGTTTACAAGGCGCTGGGGATGCTGGAGAACTCGAGCACGTTCCTGTTCCAGACGGCGGCGCCGCAGCCGATTCTGACCACGCAGGCGGCGGCGCGGCGGCACGACGCCAACATGCGCGGCTTCAACGTGATCTCGGGCGACTACGTGGCGGTGCCGCAGGCGCATATCACGGCGGTGCAGTCGTATCTGGACGCGTACAGGCTGGAGCAGGGCTATCTGATCCCGAAGACGGCAAACACCAAGACGCAGTCGGTCTACACGCTGGCGGCGAGCGCGCCGCCCGACATCAGCTACGTCACGCTCAACTTCCGGGTGGCGCCGCTGGTGCAGATGGGGGCGATGGAGCCGGGGCTGGCGACGGCGCCGAAGCTGGCGGCGCGGGCGAAGAAGGCGGCAGGGGGCAAGGGCAAGGGATCGGGCGGGCGCGGCTAAGGCGCCGAGTCAGGCCGAGCCGCAACGCCGACCGCGCCTGCGGTCGGGGTCCGCTATCATAGACCATTCCATGGACGATTCCCCGCAGGAGGCGGCCTACCAGCCCGCCAGCTTCGAGCCGCAGTGGGCCGAGCGCTGGGCGGCGCAGAACCCCTACGCCGGCGCCAACCGCGGCGGGCGCAAGTATTACGTGCTGGAGATGCTGCCCTACCCCAGCGGGGCGCTGCACATGGGGCACGTGCGCAACTACGCCATCGGGGACGCGCTGGCGCGTTACTGCTGGATGCGGGGAGACGACGTGCTGCACCCGATGGGCTGGGACGCGTTCGGACTGCCGGCGGAGAACGCCGCCATCCAGAACCACACCCATCCGCGCACCTGGACGCTGCGCAACATCGCCCACATGAAGGTACAGGACCAGCGCTTCGGGTTCAGCTACGACTGGACGCGGGAGGTGGCGACCTGCCTGCCGGAGTATTACCGCTGGAACCAGTGGCTGTTCCTGCGCTTGTACGAGCGCGGGCTGGCGTACCGCAAGAAGGGGCTGGTGAACTGGTGCCCGAAGTGCGCCACGGTGCTGGCGAACGAGCAGGCCGAGGGCGGGGTGTGCTGGCGGCACGAGGACACGGCGGTGGAGCAGAAGGAGCTGGAGCAGTGGTACTTCCGCATTACCGCCTACGCGGAAGAGCTGCTGCGGGGGCTGGACGCGCTGCCGGAGTGGCCGGAGCGGGTGCGCACGATGCAGCGCAACTGGATCGGGCGGAGCGAGGGCGCGGAGGTGGAGTTTGCGCTGGAGGGGGGCGCGGCCCGGATCAAGGTCTTCACCACGCGGATCGACACCATCTACGGGGCGAGCGCGATCCTGCTGGCGCCGGAGCATCCGCTGACGGCGGAACTGCTGGATGCGGAGCAGCAGGCGCGGGCGCGGGCCTTGCGACAAAAGCAGGGGAAGCTGGGGCCGGGAGAGGAGCCGCCCAAGGAGGGTTTCTTTAGCGGGCGGTGGGGGCTGAACCCGTTCAACGGAGAGCGGCTGCCGATCTGGGTGGCGAACTTCGTGCTCATGGGCTACGGCTCGGGCGCGGTGATGGCGGTGCCGGGGCACGACGCGCGCGACTTCGATTTCTGCCGCAAGTACGAGCTGCCGATCCGGGTGGTGGTGGCGCCGGCGGCGGGCGTGCCGGAGGAGCTGGAAGCGGCGCTCGAGGCCGACGGCTCACTGGTGAACTCGGGGCCGTACACTGGCATGGAGAACCGGCGGGCGATGGCGGCGATGACCGCCGCGGCGGAGGCCGCGGGCTTCGGGAAGGGAACCGTCACCTACCGGCTGCAGGACTGGGGCGTATCGCGGCAGCGGTACTGGGGCACGCCGATCCCGATGATTTATTGCGCGGCTTGCGGGGTTGTGCCGGTGCCGGAGGAGCAGTTGCCGGTGTTGCTGCCGGACAAGGTCGAACTTACCGGGCAGGGGCAGTCGCCGCTGGCAGCGGACGCGGGCTTCTGGCGCACGGCGTGCCCACAGTGCGGCGGCGAGGCGCGGCGGGAGACGGACACCATGGACACGTTCGTGGACTCGTCCTGGTACTTCTACCGCTACGTCAGCCCACAGGCGGAGCAGCGGCCGTTCGAGGCGGAGGAGATCGCGCGCTGGCTGCCGGTGGACCAGTACATCGGCGGGATCGAGCACGCCATCCTGCACCTGATCTACACGCGCTTTTTCACCAAGGCGATGCGCGACCTGGGGTTGTCGAAAGTGGACGAGCCGATCACGCGGTTGTTCACACAGGGGATGATCACGCGGCACGGCGCCAAGATGTCGAAGTCGCGCGGCAACGTGGTGGATCCGGCGGGGCTGATCGAGCGGTTCGGGGCGGACGCGACGCGGATGTATGTGCTGTTCGCGGCGCCGCCGGAGAAGGACTTCGACTGGAACGACCAGGGGGTGGAGGGGATTCACCGCTTCCTGGGGCGGGTATGGCGGATCGTGCTGCGGCCCGGCGCCGGCAGCGGCAGCGGGGCCGCGGACGGTGCGGTGCTGCGGCGGGCGCATCAGACGCTGCGGCGGATCACGCGCGACTTCGAAGGACGGTGGCACTTCAACACCTCGATCGCGGCGCTGATGGAACTGGTGAACGAGTGGCAGGCGCGGGACGCGGAGCTTTCGACCGAGGCGCGCCGCCAGGTGCGCGGGCTGCTGCTGGCGATGCTGGCGCCGTTCGCGCCGTTTCTGGCGCAGGAGCTGTGGCAGCGGCTGGGACGCGCCGGCGCGATCGGGCGCGAGCGCTGGCCGGCGTACGATCCGGAGCTGGCGCGGGAAGAGGAGATCGAGATCATCGTGCAGGTGAACGGCAAGCTGCGGGCGCGGCTCAAGGCGGCGCCGGAGGCGGAGGCGGCGGAGTTGGAACAGGCGGCGCGGGGGCACGAGCGCATCGCGCCGCTGCTCGAAGGCAAGACGCCGCGGCAGGTGGTGGTGGTGCCGGGGCGGCTGGTCAACTTCCTGATTTGAGCCGGTATGGAACATCGCTCCATCGTGGTGCTGGATTTCGGGGCGCAGTACTCGCAGCTGATCGCGCGGCGGGTGCGCGAGCTGGGCGTGTACAGCCTGATCCTGCCTTTCAACGCCAGTTGGGAGCGGATCGCGGCGCAGCATCCGGCGGGGATCATTTTGTCGGGCGGGCCGGCGTCGGTGTATGGCGCGAGCGCGCCGCGCTGCGCGCCGGAGGTGTGGACGGCGGGGCTGCCGCTGCTGGGCATCTGCTACGGGCTGCAACTCATGGTGCACACGCTGGGCGGGCGGGTGGAGAACGCGGAGCGGCGCGAGTTCGGGCGGGCGGAAGTGGAGGTGGACGCCGCCTGCGGGCTGTTCCGCGGCAGCAGCGGGCGGGAAACGGTGTGGATGTCGCACGGCGACGCGGCGCTGGCGCTGCCGGCCGGGTTCGCGGTGGCGGGGCGGAGCCCCTCGGCGCTGGCGGCGATCGCGGCGCCGGAGCGGAAGATGTGGGCGGTGCAGTTCCATCCCGAGGTGCAGCACACCGAGCACGGGCGCGAGATTCTGGCCAACTTCCTGGACCTGTGCGGGGTGGCGCGGGACTGGACGCCGGGAGCGTTCATCGCCGAGGAGGTCGAACGCATCCGGCAGCAGGCGGGCGGGCAGGGAAGAGCGATCTGCGGGCTGAGCGGCGGAGTGGATTCGGCGGTGGCGGCGGCGCTGGTGCACCGCGCCATCGGCGACCGGCTGGAGTGCGTGTTCGTGGACAACGGGGTACTGCGGCAGGGCGAGTTCGAGCAGGTGCAGACGGCGATGCGCGAACAATTGGGCTTGCCGGTGACGGGAGTGGACGCAGGGGCGGAGTTTCTGGGGGCGCTGCGCGGGGTGACGGACCCGGAACAGAAGCGCAAGACCATCGGGCGCATCTTCATCGAGGTCTTTGAGCGGGAAGCGGCCCGACTGGAGCAACTGCACGGGCCGGTGGCGTTCCTGGTGCAGGGCACGCTCTACCCGGACGTGATCGAATCGGTGTCGGTGGCGGGGCCGGCGGCGGTGATCAAGAGCCATCACAACGTGGGCGGGCTGCCGGAGCGGATGCGGCTGAAGCTGATCGAGCCGCTGCGCGAGCTGTTCA
>DAIDIF010000292.1 GCA_027451805.1 Acidobacteriota bacterium | reverse complement strand
CCCGCCCGCTTCCACCCCGCGCGAGCGTTCCGGATCGCGCTGCCAGCTCGCCACGATCCGCATGCTGTCGCCCGTGAGCCTCCAGCACACGCAGTAATCCCACTGCAGCTCCTGCCCCATCACCGCCAGCGCCCGCGTCAGCGTCGGTTCCGGCTCACCCGCTTCGCACAGAATCCGGCTCACCGCGTACTCCGTCGCCAGCCGCCGCGATTGGGCTCTCAGATCGGCGACCGTGCTTGCCGTGTCTGCCATGGTTTTCCCGAGGCGCGCCTAAGGGGAAGCCCGCGCCATTCTGAGCACGCCCGGGGGGCCCGGTCAAGTGACTCCCCCGGCTCCCACAGTCATACTATCGGCATGAACCCGGAAGACTTCCGCCATTTCGGCCATACCGTGGTGGATTGGATCGCCGACTATCGCGCCACCGTCGAATCCCGCCCGGTCCTCGCCCGCACCCCCCCCGGCGCCATCCGCGCCGCCCTCCCACCCTCGCCCCCCGACCAAGGCGAGCCTTTCGCGGCCATTCTGGCCGACCTCGACCGCATCCTCCTCCCCGGCATCACCCACTGGCAGTCGCCTAACTTCTTTGCTTTCTTCCCTTCCAACACCTCCGGCCCCTCCATCCTGGCCGAGCTCCTCTCCGCCGGCCTCGGCGTCCAGGGCATGCTTTGGGCCACCAGCCCCGCCTGCACCGAGCTCGAAACCCACGTCCTCGACTGGCTCGCGCACATGCTCGCGCTTCCGGACGCCTTTTTGTCCAGCACGGATGGCGGCGGCGTCATTCAGGACACCGCCTCCAGCGCCGCCCTCTGCGCCCTCCTCGCCGCCCGCGAGCGCACGACCGGCGGCGCTTCCAACGAGCACGGCCTCGCCGCCTGCCCCCCACTCGTCGCCTACGCTTCCTCCCAGGCCCACTCCTCCATCGAAAAGGCGGTCAAGATCGCCGGCCTCGGCCGCACCCACCTTCGCCTCGTCCCCGCCGACGCCGCCTTCGCCCTCCGCCCCGACGCGCTCCTTGAACTAATCCAGGCCGATCGCGCCGCCGGCCTGCAGCCCTTCTTCCTCGCCGCCACTGTCGGCACCACCAGCTCCAACGCCATGGATCCCGTCGCCGCGCTCGGCCCCATCGCCCGCGACCATGGCCTCTGGCTGCACGTCGACGCCGCCATGAGCGGCACCGCCGCCCTCTGTCCCGAGTTCCGCCACTTCTTCGCCGGCCTCGACTTCGCCGACAGCTTCAACTTCAACCCCCACAAGTGGATGTTCACCAACTTCGACTGCAGTTGCTTTTGGGTGCGTAGCCGCGCCGCCTTAATCGCCGCCCTCTCCATCCTCCCCGAATACCTGCGCAACGCCGCCACCGCCTCCGGCGCCGTGATTGACTATCGCGACTGGCAAATCCCTCTCGGCCGCCGCTTTCGCGCCCTCAAGCTCTGGTTCGTCATCCGCCATTACGGCGTGGAAGGCCTGCGCCGCGAAGTCCGCCGCCATGTCGCCCTCGCCCAGGAGTTCGCCGCCTGGGTGCGCGACGATCCCCGCTTCGAGCTCGCCGCTCCAGTCCCGCTCAACCTGGTCTGCTTCCGCCACCGCGCCGGCGACGCCGCCAATCAAACCATCCTGGATCGCCTCAACGCCTCCGGCGATCTCTACTTGACCCATACCCGGCTCGATGGCAAGCTCACCCTGCGCATGTGCATTGGTCAGGCATCCACCGAGCGCCGCCACGTCGCCAACGCCTGGCGCCGCTTCCAGCAGGAGGCCGATGCCCTGGTCTGATCTTCCGCAAAGAATCGTCTGCCTCACCGAGGAGACCACCGAAACCCTCTACCTCCTAGGCGAAGGCCATCGCGTCGTCGGCGTCTCCGGCTACACCGTCCGCCCCATCGAGGCCCGCCGGAAGCCCCGCGTCTCCGCCTTCACCACCGCCAACTTCGACGCCATCCTGGCGCTCGAGCCCGACCTCGTCCTCACCTTCTCCGACCTCCAGGCCGATATCTCGCGCGAGCTCGTCCGCCGCGGCGCCACCGTCTTCAACTTCAATCAGCGCAGCGTCGCCGAGATCCTCGCCATGATCGCCACCCTCGCCCGCCTGGTCGGCGCCGCCGATCGCGGCGAGGCGCTGGTCGCCCGCCTGCGCGCCCACCTCGAGGCCATCGCCAACGCCGCCGCCCGCTTCCCCCGCCGCCCCCGCGTCCTGTTCGAGGAGTGGAAGGATCCGCTCATCACCGGCATCCGCTGGGTCGAGGAGTTGGTCGCGATCGCCGGCGGCGAGCCCGTCTTCCCCGAACTCGCCCAGGGTCAGTCCGCCCGCGATCGCATCGTCGCTCCCGCCGCGGTCGTCGCCCGCGATCCCGACGTCATCCTCGCCTCCTGGTGCGGCCAGAAGGTCAACAAGCGCGCCATCCGCGCCCGTCCCGGCTGGGACGCCATCACCGCCGTCCGCCGCGATCATATCTTCGAGATCAAGTCCACCTACATCCTCCAGCCCGGGCCCGCCGCGCTCACCGAAGGCGTCCGCCAGCTCCATTTCCTCCTCGCCCGCACACTCGACCTCGCGCCGCCCCCCGAACTCCTGCCCGAGGAACGCACCGATCCCGCCGCAGCGCAGTGGGAGGTTGTATGCAGTACCAAACCCTGACCATCGGCCGCGAGTTCGGCTGCGCCTCCGGCGACTTCGCCCGCGCCTTGGCCGACAAGCTCGGCTGGAAGCTCTTCGACCGCGAGCTGATCGATGAGGTCGCGCGCGCCTCTCACCTCGACCCCGCCGCCTGCCGCCACGCCGACGAGCGCATCGACCGCTGGCTGCACCGCATCGGCCAGGGCCTCTGGAACGCCGCCGGCGAAAAAGGCCCCGCCACCATCCCCGTCTCCGGCCCCGACGCCGATCTCATGGCCGAGTGGACCGCCCGCGTCATCGCGGACCTCGCCGCCGCCGGCGGCTGCGTCCTCGTCGGCCGCGGCGGCAATCACATCCTGCGCCATCGCCCCGACGCCTTCCACGTCTTCCTCTACGCCCCTTTCTCTTGGCGTCTCCGCCGCCTCGAGGCCCAGGGCATGGCCCGCGCCGCCGCCGAAGCCCTGCTCCATCGCATGGATCACGACCGCGTCGCCTACATCCGCCATTACTTTCAGCAGGAGTGGCCTGACCGCCACGGCTATCACCTCCTGCTCAACGCCACCCTCGCCCCCGAAGCCCTGCTCGCCGCCACCTTGGCCGCCATGCAGGCCTAAGCCTGCTCGGGCCGGTACGCCGCCACCCCGGCCGCCGCCGCCGCCTCCCTCAGCCGCTGGTCCAGCGTCGCCAGCGGCAGCCCCCGCCGCAGCGCCAACTCCAAATACGCGGCATCGTACGCCGACAGTCCGAACCGCCGCGCCAACCCCAGCCCCTCGCCCCAGAGGTCCGCGACACCACGCGCGTCTACCGTGATGGGCAAGTCAAGCAGGTACCCGAGCCAGCGCTCCGCTTGCGCTTCCGTGCTGCGCCCGCGGCGCTCACCGCTCAGCACGCCATTGCCAATCTCCCAAGGCCAGACCGCAGGGACCAGGGCCCGCGCGCCAGGCAAGTGGTCCAACACCGCCATCGCGTAAGCGTCAACCTCGTCGCGGAAGTACCACGCCAGGGCGACCGAGCCGTCCAGGACGAACTCGGCCACCTAAAAGCGCCGCCCTTCTTCGATCAGCTCCCGCAGCGTCACGTCCTTACCCAGGGTCGGGCCATGCTGGTCGCGCCACGCCAGCATTTCCTTCACCACCCGATGCATGCTGCGCTCATCCCGCCGCGGCGGCGCACTCAGCACCGCAACCGCCTTGCCGCGACGCGTGATCGTCACCGTCGTCCCCCGCGCCACCTCGTCCACCAGCTCCGCGAACCTCGTCCGCGCTTCATAGATTCCAACCGTCTTCATGGCCTGCTCCTGAACTGGTCGTACCGACTAGTCGGATTGATTGTACCGCGTTCCGCCGGCCGTCGCCACGTACATCCCTGTATGCTGCTTCATCTCTACCGTCCGCTGCTAAGCTATCCGCAATGCGCCGCCTCATCGTCACTCTCGCCCTGCTCGCCGCCACCGCTGCCGCCCAAACCGTCCCCGGCTCGCTCGCCCAGGACCTGCGCGATTACGTCGCGATACCCGCCATCCCCGGCTATGAAGGCGGGCTCGCCCGCCACCTCGCCACCGAGCTGGCCGCCTTCAACCCCGTCCGCGACAACCTCAACAACGTCATCGTCAAGCTCGGCTCGGGCGCGCCCCGGCGCCTCGTCGTCACCGGCCTCGACGAGCCCGGCTACGTGGTCACCGCCATCACCCCGGGCGGCTACCTGCGCCTGCAGCGCCTGCCCACCCACGCCCGCCTGCCGCTGTTCAACGAGCTCGCCAACGCCCAGCCGCTCAAGGTGATCACCACCTCCGGCGAGGCCATCAACGGCGTCATGGCCGGTCTCTCGATTCACCTGCAGCCCGGCCGCCTGCAAACCCCCAACCCCGACGACCTCGACAACCTCTACGTGGATATCGGCGCCTCCTCCGCCGCCCAGGTCCGCCGCGCCGGCGTCCGCATCCTCAGCCCCGTCGCCCTCGACCGGCAACTCTACGTCCTCGGTCGCGGCCAGCTCGCCGCCCTCTCCATCGGCGACCGCTTCGGCGCCGCCGCCCTGGTCCACCTCCTGCGCCACTTCGATCAGGCCCGCCTCACCGGCACCCTCGAGGTCGCCTTCCTCACCCAGGAGTGGACCGGCAACCGCGGCCTCGCCCGCGTCCTCCAGCGCCCCCCCGGCGCCGCCCCCTGGGACCAGGTCGTCTACGTCGGCCCCGCCGCCCAGCCCCTTGGCCCCGCCCTGCGCTCCCGGATCACCGAGCGCCTGACCCTGCCCGTCGCCTGGTTCGGCACCCCCGCCGCCTTCATCAGCGGCCGCGCCTACGCCGCCCTCATCCAGCGCCTCGCCACCGCGCTCAAGCAGCCGCAACTGCCGCTGGCGTTGCCGCAGCCCGAGAATCTCGCCCCCCCGTCCACCCCCGCCCGCCCCGCCGCCGCGCCCACGCCGACGCAGATTCTCCAGGCCTTGACGCCGCTCTACGGCGTCGATCCGCACGAAGCCCCGGTGCGCCGCGCCGTCCGCGCCCTGCTCCCGCCCTGGGCCCATCCCATCACCGACGAGAGCGGCAACCTCATCCTGCACTGGGGCGACTCCGGCCCCCACGCCGCCAAAATCCTGTTCATCGCCCACACCGACGAGATCGGCTTCCAGGTCCAATCCATCGCCCCCGACGGAACCCTCCTCCTCCGCCCTCGCGGCGGCATGGACCTCGACTACTACCTCGGCCATCCCATCCTGGTTCACACCGCGACCGGCATGCGTCCCGGCGTGATGGAATTGCCGGCCGGCTGGCGCGCCCCTGGCTTCCACCTCCGCCGCCAGCGCCCGCCCTACCGCGCCGACGTCGGCGCCCGCTCCGCCGCCGAGGCCGCCGCCTTGGGCATCGCCGTCGGCGATACGGTCACCATCCCCAAGCAATACCGG
>DAIDIF010000291.1 GCA_027451805.1 Acidobacteriota bacterium | reverse complement strand
GTGCACGAGCGCGTCCGGCAAATGAGTCCTGCGGCGCCCACGGCGCCGCAGGCGGCGGCGGCGGCGCGAAGGGCGCACTTTGCGCCGCTGGCCGCCCAGCCGGTGAAGCCGCCGGCGCCGCAGCCGGCCACGCTGCGCGTGCCGCCGCGGCGGGTGCCGGCGGCGCAGCGGTTGCAACCCGTGGGGCAGCTGGCGCCGCGGATGCAGCGGCTGAGCGAAAAGATTGTTCTCGCCTGGGCGCCAACCGGCGTGCAGGCCTGCCATCCGCAGCTGGTGATGCAGCCGATGATCACCCCCGGCGGGCGCGTGTGGGTGGGCCTGCGGACGGTGACGCGCTGCCAACCGGTGATGCGGCCGGTGGAGGTATTGGTGGTGACGACGTAAGCGGCAACGTTTGACCCGGCGGCCGCGCCGGGATCCCGAAACAATCCGAAAGTGTCGAAAGGAGAGTTGGTATGAACTCGAACGCTCGTAGTGTTTTTCAAAGCATGGCCAAGCATGGCAAGCTCACCGGCGCGGGGGTGATCGCGCTGGCGGCCACCCTGATGGCCTCCACTGGAATGATCAAACTGCCGGGCACGGCGAAGGCGGCGGCCGACCCCATGGTCAGCAACCTGCCGCCGCTGCCGAGCCACGAAGTGGCGCCGCTGGTGTCGCTCAGCGAGGCGACGGAGGCGATCGCGCAGCGCATGATGCCGGCGGTGGTGAACATCCGGGTCGCGGGCGAGACCAAGCCCCGCGGCGTGAGCGAGATGGGGCCGGAGCAGATTCCCGGGCCGTTCCGGCAGTTCTTCCAGTTCCAGGGCCCGATGCGCCCGCAGCCCCAGCCGTTTGAGGCGCTGGGCACGGGCGTGATCGTCTCGCCCGACGGCTACATCGTGACCAACAACCACGTGGTCAACGGCGCCAAGCACGTCTGGGTGACGCTGCACGACCAGCGGCGGTTCGACGCCAAGGTGGTGGGGCGGGATAAGGCCAGCGATCTGGCGGTGGTCAAAATTGACGCCACCGGCTTGAGAAGTGCGGCCTTCGGCGACAGCCGCCAGGTGAAGCCGGGCGAGGCGGTGCTGGCGATCGGCGATCCGCTGGGCATGGACTTCTCGGTGACGCGCGGCATCGTGAGCGCGGTCAACCGCAGCCGGGTGCTCTCCGACGGTCCGGATTCGCGCGGGTCGTACATCCAGACCGACGCGGCGATCAACCACGGCAACTCCGGCGGCCCGCTGGTGGACGCCTGGGGCGACGTGATCGGGATCAACACCGAGATGCTGAGCACCTCGGGCGCCTCCGAGGGCATCGGGTTCGCGATTCCCAGCAACCTGGTGAAGACGGTGGCGGCGCAGTTGATCGAGCACGGCAAGGTGAACCGCGGCTACCTCGGCATTGACGTCACCGACGTAACCCCGGGCATCGCCAGCTCGCTGAACGAGGCGGACACGCGCGGCGCGCTGGTGAACCAGGTGAACGCCGGCAGCCCGGCGGAAGCGGCGGGGCTCAAACCCTACGACGTGGTAACCGGCTTCAACGGCCACAAGGTGGAGAACGGCACCGACCTGCAAAACCTGACCGGTGACGCCGCCCCCGGCAGCGTGGCCAAGGTCGCGGTGATGCGGGACGGCAAGCCCATGACCTTCACGGTGACCATGGGCAACTACGATAACGCCAACAGCGGCAGCGGCGCGGCCGCGCCGGCGTCGGCCGGCGCGAACCATACCCCCAAGCTGGGCGCAACCGTCGAACCGCTGACGCCCAGCCTGCGCGGGCAATTGCAACTGCCGGACTCGGTGAACGGGCTCGTGGTGGATTCGGTCACCCCGGGCGGCCCGGCGATGTTGGCCGGCATCGGACGCGGGGACGTGATCGAGCAGATCAACCAGCATCCGGTGCGCACGGTCCAAAGCCTGCAGCACCAGTTGCAGGCGACCGCGCCGGGCAAGGATGTGCTGCTGCTGGTGCACAACAGCAGCGGTAACATCATCGTTCCGGTGCAGCCGCAGCAGTAGAAATGGCTGCAGATGGCTGGAAAGAGCGGGCGCCGCGGCGCCCGCTCTTTTTTTGCGCGAGACCAAAGGCGCAGGCGCAAGCAACCCCGCCGTCCGGGCGGAGGCTCTCACGCTGCAGCTTCTCGCATGTCAGTTCTGGTAGAACGCCGCGTGGCGCGGCGCCCGCTTCCCCATCTGCCCGGGCACGGCCCCGGCGGCACGGTGCGTGCCGTCGGCCTGGGCGTGATCACGGGCGCGGCGGACGACGATCCCTCGGCGATCGGCACCTACGCCAGCGCCGGAGCGCTCTTTGGGACGGGGGTGTTGTGGGCGGCGCCGGCGCTGTTGCCGCTGATGGCGGTCACGGTGTACATGGCGGCCAAGCTCGGCCAGGTCTCGGGACAGGGGTTGGCGGCGGCGATCCGGGCGCGTTATCCGCGCGGGGTGCTGGCGGCGGTGGTGCTGTTGCTGGTGATCGGCAACACCATCGAAGCCGGAGCGGATTTAGGCGGTATCGCGGCCTCGGTGCGGCTGCTGCTGCCGGTGCCGGAGTTGGCGGTGATCGGCGTGACTGCGGGTGGGATTCTGGCGCTGCAGATCTTCGGCTCCTACCGATGGATCCGGCGCGTGTTCCGCTGGCTGGCGCTGGCGCTGTTGGCGTATGCGGGGGCGGCGATTCTGGCGCATCCGCCGGCGGGCGAGGTGGTGCGGGCGACGCTGTGGCCGCGCGGGCCGTTCGGGCGGGCGTACTGGACAATGGTGATGGCGATGATCGGCACTTCGCTGTCGCCCTATCTGTTCGTGTGGCAGGCGAGCCACGAAGTCGAGGAAGACGTCTCGCTGGGGCGGCGGCGGCTGAGCGACCGCAAGGGGACGACAGCGGCCCACCTGCGGGCGACGGCGTGGGACGTGATGTTGGGGATGTTCTTCACCACGTTGGTGATGTACTTCATCCTCCTGGCGGCGGCGGCGACCTTGTATCCGGCGGGTCTGTACCACATCCAGAGCGCGGCCGAGGCGGCGCGGGCGCTGCAGCCGCTGGCGGGGCCGGCGGCGGGGGCGCTGTTTGCCGCCGGGGTGATCGGCGCGGGGATGCTGGCGGTGCCGGTGATGACGGTGGGGGCGGCCTACGTGGGGTGCGAGGCGATGGGCTGGAAGAGCGGACTCTCGGCGCGGCCGCGGGAGGCGCGCGAATTTTATGCGGTCATCGCCGCGGTGACGGCGGCGGCCGTGGGGATCAACCTGGCGGGGGTGAACCCGATGCGGGCGCTGGTGGGCGCGGGCCTGGTGCAGGGGGCGCTGGCGCCGGTGCTGATTCTGCTGCTGATTCTGCTGACCGGCGACGCCAAAGTAATGGGGCCATGGCGTAACCGGCGGGCGGTGCGCTGGCTGGGGTGGTTGACGTTCGCGCTGACCACGGCGGCGGTGGCGCGGGCGGTGGTGTAGGGGGGGCTTGGTCCCACGCCTGCGGCCGCCCGCCGCTGGTTCGGCGGTCAGCGCAGCAGGGAGCGGAGTTTGGCGGCCAGGGCGGCGGGGGTGAAGGGCTTGTGCAGGAAGGCGGCATCGGCGTGGAGGGCGCCGCTGGCGATGATGGCCTGGGTGGGGTAGCCGGAGACATAGAGCACCTGCATGTCGGGGCGGAGGCGGCGAAGTTCCGTGGCGAGCGCGGGGCCGTTGCTCTCGGGCAGGATCACGTCGCTGAGCAGGAGATGGATGGCGCCGGAGTGGCTGCGGCTGAGCTCGCGCGCCTGGTTGGGATGGGCGGCGCTGAGTACGGTATAGCCCAGGTCGAGCAACACTTCGTTCAGATAGGTGCGCACCTCGGGCTCGTCCTCGACCAGGAGGATGGTCTCGCTGCCGACCGTGGGCGTGGCGGCGGCCGCTTCGGCGGCGGCCGCCGCCGTCGCGCCCTGGAAGACCGGGAGATAAATCTTCATCGAGGTGCCGCGGCCGGGCTCGGAATAAACGGAAATGGTTCCCCCGCTCTGCTTGACGATGCCGAAGACCGTGGCCAGGCCGAGGCCGGTGCCGCGGCCGACGGGCTTGGTGGTGAAAAAGGGCTCGAAGACGTGGGCGCGGGTGGCCTCGTCCATGCCGACCCCGGTGTCGGTGACGGCGAACAGGACATAGTCGCCGGGGGCGACGCCGGGGTGCTCGCGGCTATAGGCGGCGTCGAGCGCGGCGGGTTGGGTCTCGATCACGATCTTGCCGCCGCCGGGCATGGCGTCGCGGGCGTTGACCGCCAGATTCATCAGCACCTGCTCGAGCTGGCCGGGATCGGCCCTGATCTTGGGAAGATTCGCCTCCAGGCGAACCACGAGCTCGTAATTTTCCCCAATCACGCGGCGCAGCATCGCGGCCGCGCTCTCGATGACCACATTGAGATCGAGTACCTGCGGCTCCAACACCTGCTGGCGGCTGAAGGCGAGCAACTGGCGGGTGAGGGCGGCGGCGCGCATGGCAGCGCGGTCAATCTGGGCCAGGTTCTTGCGCACCGGTTCGGGCATGGTGGGGCGGGCCATCAGCATCTGGCTGTAGCCGGTGATGACGGTGAGCAGGTTGTTGAAGTCGTGCGCGACGCCGCCGGCGAGCTGGCCGATGCTCTCCATCTTCTGCGCCTGGCGGAACTGCTGTTCGAGGTTCTTGTAATCGCTCAGGTCAATGACCGTACCTTCGATCCGGCGCGGGAGGTCGGCATCGGCCTCGGTCACGGCGAGGTTGGCGAGCACGGAGACGCTGCCGCCCTGGCGCGGCTGGAGCTCGAGCTCGCGGTTGGTGAAGGCGCCGTCGCGGGCCAGGGCGGCGAGCAGGGCGGACAGGCCGGGCAGCAGAGTCGGCGGGTTGGCGGCGAGCAGCTCGTCGCGGCCGGCGTAGCCGGCGAGGCGGGCGAAGGCGGGGTTGGCGTCCAGGATGCGCCCGTCTTCGGCCAGGCTGAAGACGCCGGCGAGGTCGCGTTCGAACAGTTGCCGGTAGCGCTGCTCGGTGGCGCGCAGCGACTCCTGCGCCTTCTGCAGCTCGGTCAGGTCCACGGTGATGCAGATGGCGCCGCCGGGCTGGGGGACGAGCGCGACCAGGAGGGGGACGCGGGCGCCGTCCTTGCGCACGAAGGCGGCGCGCCAGGGAAGCACCGGCTTGCCCTCGCGCAGCATCGAGCTGGCGCGCAGCGCCCGCTCGCGGAACTCGGGGGCGATGGCGGCATCCCAGCGCACCCGCCCGGCGGCGAGGTCGGCGCCGTCGTAGCCCAGCATGGCGAGGAAGGCGGCGTTGGCCTCCACCATCGGACCCTCGTAGGTGCCGATCGCCAGGCCGACGATGCCGGAGTCGGCCAGGGCGCGAAAGCGGGCCTCGCTGAGGCGCAGGGCCTCGTCGGCCTTGCGCTTGTCCTCGATGTTGGAAAAGATGACGACCACACCCTCGGGGCGGTTGTTGCGGACGATGGGATAGCTGCGGCAACTGGCGTGGAATCCGCTGCCGTCGGCGCGCCAGAACATTTCATCGTCGGCTTCGATGCCGCGGCCTTCGAAGGCGGCGAGCATGGTGCGGCACTGCTCGGGCGGGTAGGGGGAGCCGTCGGCGCGGGTGTGGTGAAAGAGCAGGTGGGTGTTCTTGCCGATCAGGTCGTAGACCGAGCTGTACCCCAGCAGGCGGGCGGCGGCGGGGTTGCACCAGTCGCAGACGTTGTCGAGGTTGACGGAGTAGATGCCCTCGCCGGTGGAGTCGAGCACCAGCCGCAGGCGTTCCTCGCTGCGGGCGAGTCGGGTCTGGGTGCGGAGCTGGCCGGTGACGTCGCGGGCGAGGGTCATGCGGGCGTTGCGCCCATTCCAGCGCACCCACTGCGAGGTGATCTCGGCGTAGATCAGTTCGCCGGATTGGGTGAGATGACGAAAGATGTCGCCCTGGCTGGGGGCGCGGCCGGCGACGGCGGCCCGCACCAATTCATGATCCTCGGCGGGGCGGATGTCGAGGATGGACTTGGAGAGGAATTCTTCCTGGGTGTAGCCGTACTTGGCGCAGGCGGACTCGTTGACGGCCAGGAAGCGCAGGTCGTCCACGTCGTAGATCCACATCGGAAATGGGTTGCCTTCAAACAGCGCCTTGTACTGGCGGAACAGATCCTGGCGCGTGCCACGTCCGCGGATGGCCAGGGCGAGGCCGGCGAGACCGGTAACAGCGAGCGCGAGGACAACCGAATGCAGTCCGTCTGCACCGTGCAGCCGGCCGATGAAGACATCGAGCAGCCAGGTCAAAAGGAAGATGGCGGCGAGCAGGGCCGTCTCGCGCACCCAGCGGCGCGGAAGCGGCGCGACCGGGGTCATGCTGCCGGAAGGAAGGTCGCCTTCCGCGCCGGCTCGCGGCGCGCGCGCCCGGCCGGCGGCACTCCCCTGACCTCCTTCATTCCCTGGCATAGGCCTTGCCTCGGGCACCGCGCCCGCGACCGCGCTGTACCGCGAATGCCTCACTATACACCCCCGAACGGGGGGGGCGCGGTGGCAACTATGTCCCACCGCGAGGGGAAGCGATGGGCGCGCTGCGGGTGCCAGGGGCGGCGCGGCGCCGGGGCCGGGCGCGCGCTCAGGCGGAGGCGTCGTTGTCGAGGCGATAGCCCACCCCGCGCACCGCGACCACGCGGCGCGGTTGTTCGGGGTTCTCTTCGATCTTCTGGCGCAGGCGCAGGATGTGGACATCGACCGCGCGGTCGGTGATGTAATGCTGCGGCGACCAGACGCCGGCGACGATCTGGCGGCGGGTGAAGGCGGTGCCGGGGGACTTGAGAAAGAAGGCGAGCAGGCGGTACTCGGTGTCGCTGAGCGCCAGCGGCCGGCCGGCGGCCTGGGCGGTGCGGGCTTTGAGATCGAGTTCGAGGCCGGCGGCGGCCAGCTTGGCGGGAGCGCCTTCGGGCGCCCCGCGCAGCCGGGCGCGCACGCGCGCCGCCAGTTCGCGCGCGCTGAAGGGCTTGTGCACGTAGTCGTCGGCGCCCAGGTCGAGGCCGTGGATGCGGTCGCTCTCATCCCCCAGGGCGGTGAGCACCAGCACCGGCGTGCGCCCAAAGCGGGGATGCTGGCGCAGGCGGCGCAGGAGCTCGAAGCCGTGCGCCAGCGGCAGCATGAGATCGAGAATCACCAGCCGCGGCTCGATCTCCTCCAGTTGCTCCAGGAATCCGCCGCCGGTGGCGTTGAGGGTGACCGCGAAGCCCTCGCTCTCCAGTTGGGTCGCGACCAGGCGGCTGACGTGGGGATCGTCCTCGACCAGCAGGATGCGGGGGCGGGCGTTCATCAAGGAGTCACGCGGGGTTGGGGGCGGCGGGGGGCTTGGTTTCGGCGAAGTGGTGCCGAACGTCCACCCCTTCGACCCAAAAGATGACGTCTTCGGCGATGTTGGTGGCGTGGTCGGCGATGCGCTCCAGATTGCGGGCGACGAACATCAGCGCCAGGCTGCGCTCGACCTCGCGTGAATCGGCCACCATGGAGCGGATGAGCTGGCGAT
Organism: Acidobacteriota bacterium; assembly: GCA_027451805.1. Lineage (GTDB taxonomy): Bacteria > Acidobacteriota > Terriglobia > Terriglobales > SCQP01 > SCQP01. The sequence goes on along the minus strand of DAIDIF010000291.1, from coordinate 25,435 downwards.
AGATGAGGTCGCGCAGATTGTCCACCTCCTCGTCGGCCACCAGCACCGTGCGCGCCAGCTCGGCGTCGCGGGTCATGAAGGCGTCGAGCGCGGCGCGCAGCATCTTGCCCGCGCGCTCGGCCATCAACGGCAGATCGACGCGCAGCGAAGCCAGCGGTAGCTCGATCAGGTGCGACGCGCCCTGGGCGATGTTCACCGCCAGATCGGCCATGCGCTCCAGGTCGTTGCCGATCTTGAGCACGGCGGCGATGAAGCGCAGGTCCATGGCCAGCGGCTGTTGCAGCGCCATGAGCCGCAGGGCGCGCTCGTCCACCTCCACCTGAAGGCGGTTGATCTCCGGCTCGAGCTCGCCGGTCACGGCTTCGGCGAGTTCCGGGTCGCGCTGCAGCACTGACTCCAGGCTGCGGTGGATGGCGGTCTCGACCAGACCGCCCATGTAAATGACGCGCTCGCGCAGATCCTCGAGCTCTTCTTTGAAATGTTTGCGAACCGGGGCAGTTTCCATACGACGTTAGACGCTCCTACCCGAACCGGCCGGTAATATAATCTTCGGTCTCCTGCACCGCGGGATGCGTGAACATCTGCTGGGTGGGCGCGGTCTCGATGACGCGGCCCATGAGGAAGAAGCTGGTGCGGTCGCTGATGCGGGCCGCCTGCTGCAGGTTATGCGTGACGATGACCAGGGTGTAGCGCTGTTTGAGCTCCAGCGCCAACTCCTCGATCCGGGCCGTGGCGATCGGGTCGAGCGCGCTCGCGGGCTCGTCCATGAGCAGGATTTCCGGCTCGATGGCGAGCGCGCGGGCGATGCACAGCCGCTGCTGCTGGCCGCCGGAGAGCGCCAGCGCCGGCTTCTTCAGGCGGTCCTTCCCTTCCTCCCACAGGCCGGCGGCGCGCAGGCTGCGCTCGACCACCGCCACCCGTTCGCCGGGGCGGCGGGCCAGCCGGTTGGCGCGCAACCCGAAGGTGACGTTTTCCTCGATCGAGAAGGGGAAGGGGTTGGACCGTTGGAACACCATGCCCACGCGGCGGCGCAGGGCAATGACATCGGAGCCGGGGGCGTAGATGTCCTCGCCGTCAATCCGCAGGCTGCCCCGCAGCCGGGCGCCGGCGATCAGGTCGTTCATCCGGTTCAGGCTGCGCAGGAAGGTGCTCTTGCCGCAGCCCGAGGGCCCGATCAGCGCCAGAATTTCGTTCTGCCGGACCTCGAGCGAGACCCCGAACAGCACCTGGTGGGCGTGATAAAAGAAATCGACGTTGCGCGCTTCGATCACCACCCGGGTGGCGGGCGCCGGCGCCGGCGCCGCGGCGGGCTTGGGCGCGGCGAGAGGGCGGTTGAGAATGGTGTTCCCGGGCGTCATGCCGCGGACCCGTCGTGTGCGCCGCCCGCCCGCCCGGCGGCGTGGTTTTCTTCCTGCAACGGCAGGCGCACCAGGAAGGTGCTTCCTTCCCCCAGGGCGCTTTGCAGGCCGGCCTCGCCGCCGTGTTCGCGCACGATGTGCTTCACCACCGCCAGGCCCAGGCCGGTGCCGCGGCGCGGCGCCCCCGGGATATGCGTGTGGCCCACTCCGATCTGGTAGAAGCGTTCGAACACACGGGGCTGATCGGCGGAGCCGATGCCTGGTCCATTATCGCGCACCCGCAGCACGTAATCCCCGCCCTCGCGCCGGCCGCTAAGCGTCACCGACGGCGTCACGCCGGAGGCGGCCGGCGGGCGGCCGTGGAGGATGGCGTTTTCCAGCAGATTCAGCAGCACCCGGTGCAGCGCGTCGCGGTCGCCGCGGAGGGTGGCCGGCTCCAGCGTCTCCTCCCGCAACTCGCAGCCGTGCTCCAGCGCCAGCGGCGCCACCACCGCCAGCGCCGGGCGGGCCAGGGTGGCCACCTCCAGCCGCTCGAAGCGGAACGGATAGGCCCCGGTTTCGAGCGAGGAGAGCGTCACCAGATCCTGCGCCAGACGGCTGAGCCGCGCCGTGTTCTGCAGGATCACCTCCAGGCTCTCGGCGCGCAGCGGGCCGGGCAGGCCGGCGTCCTGCAGCATCTCGGCGTAACCCTGAATTGAGGTCAGCGGCGTGCGTAGCTCGTGCGAGAGCGCGGCCACGAAGTCGCGGCGCGAGGTTTCCAGCCGCACGCTTTCGCTCACGTCGCGCGCGGCAACCAGGCCCTCGCCCGTGGGAAGACGATGGATCGCCACATCGAGGGTGCGGCCGTCGGGCGTGCGCAGCCGGCGCCGCCATCCGCCCGCCGCCGCGGCGGCGTCGCCGGCGACCATCGCTTGCACCGCGTCGCGCGCCTCCGGCAGGCGCGCCAGCCCGGTCGCGCGCGGCGGCAGTCCTGGCGCGGGCTCGGCCAGCGACCAGAGACGGTCCGCGGCCGGGTTGGAGGCGACCACGCGCAGCTCCCGGTCCACCACCAGGATCGCGGTGTCGAGGCAGGCCACCGCCGCTTGCAGCGCCGCCAGCGCCGCCTGCACGCGTCCCCCATCGTTCGGCGCCGGCGCTCCGGCAGCGGCGGTGGGAGCGGCGGTGGCGCGGCGCATCCAGCTCATGGTCAGGCTCATATCGGACGGTCCGCGCGCTGGCGCGCCCCGGACCGGGCCATAGGCATGCCTCTAGTATGCGGCAGGGACGCAAGCGCTCCCGCCGCCGCGGGGCGCTGTCATCGAACTGTCATCCCGCGCGCCGCTTCTCCCGCGCCCCCCGGCTGTAACCGAAGCGTAACCGCGCCCACCGCCATTCGGCGGTGATCATGGGGGCATGACAGGCAAGATTGGTCGCATCCTTGGCGCAGGTCTCGTGCTGGCCGCCGTGCTGGCCGCGCAGAGCGGCTCCGGCAGTCCGCTCTCGTTCCAGATCGGCGGCATGCAGTTCACCCCGGGCGGGTTCATGGATTTCACCGCCATGTACCGCTCCACCGCGGTAGGCAGCGGCATCGGCACCAACTTCGCCGCCATCCCCTACAACGACGTCGCCGCCGGCCGGCTCAGCGAGTTTCGCGAGAGCGCGCAGAACTCGCGCCTCGCCTTGCAGGTGAGCGGCAGCAAAGATGGGGCCGACCTGACCGGCTATCTCGAAGCCGACTTTCTCGGCAACGCCCCCGCCAACGTCGCGGTCTCGAGCAACAGCAACACGCTGCGGATGCGCGTCTACTTCCTCGACGCCCTCTACGGCAAGTGGGAGGTTCTGGCCGGCCAGGACTGGAGCCTGCTCACCCCCAACCGCGTCGGGCTCTCGCCCATGCCCGCCAACATCTTCTTCAGCGATGCCATGGACACCAACTACCAGCTCGGCCTCACCTGGGCGCGGCAGCCGCAGTTGCGGGTCCTGTTCCATGCCTCGCCCCAGTTCACCGCCGGGTTATCCATCGAGCAGGGCGAGCCCTACATCGGCGGCAGCGCCGGCGCCGCGCCGGCGACGCTGCCCGGCGGGGCCAGCGGCCCCTACGCCGGCCAGTTCAACAACGGCGGCTCCAACCTTTCCGCTCCCGGGTTCACCCCCGATTTCATCCTCAAAGCTGCCTACGACTCCCAGCCCAACGGCGACGGCTTGCACCTCGAGGTGGCTGGCCTCGAGAGCGAGTTTCGCGCGCTCAATCCCGCCACCGGCGTCGTCGATCACACCGCCGGCGGGGGCATCGCCGCCGATGGCGCCCTGATGGTCGCCCCCGGCCTGCGCTTGATCGCCAACACCTTCTGGGGCGACGGCGGTGGGCGCTATCTCTTCGGCATCGCGCCCGACGTCGTCGTCCGCCAGAACGGCACGGTTTCGCCGCTGCGCACCACGAGCGCCATTCTCGGCTTCGAGGACCAGATCAACCCCGGCTATCTGTTCTACGGCTACTATGGCGGCATCTATATCCATCCCAACTTCGATCTCTCCGGCGCCACGCCGGTGGGCTACGGTTATCCCGGCGCGCCGGCAAGCATGAACCGCTCCCTCCAGGAGGCCACGCTGGGCATCACCCACACCTTTTGGAAATCCAACAATTACGGGTCTCTGGCGCTGATCACCCAGGCGTCATATGTGACCCGCAGCCCCTTCGCCGTGGCCGCCGGCGCTCCCAGGAACGCCCACACCGGCATGGCCTTTGCCGACTTGCGCTACACGCTGCCCTAGCGCCGGCCGGCGCCAGGGCTCTCCCCGTCGGGAGGCTTGTGCGCGAGTTGTAACCACTCTGCGGCCATGCCTGTGAAATGCTATGGCTGCGCTGCTGTGCGATAACCAAGACCGACGATCCCCAATATCCCCTTTCGGAATACGGAGAATGCGCGACATGAAACCTTTTGCCACGATCCTGCAGCGCCGCGGTGCGCGGCTCGCCATCTTCTGCCTGGCCTTGGCCTGCGCCGGCGCGCTCGCCGCCCAGACCATCAACCTGCTGGAAACCGGCTCCAGCCTGCTCTATCCGCTGTTCAACCTCTGGCTGCCGGCCTATCACCGCATCGCGCCCGAGGTCCGCATCACCACGCAGTCCACCGGCAGCGGCACCGGCATCTCCGACGCCGTGGCCGGCATCGCCCAGATCGGCGCCTCCGACGCCTACATGGCCGACGCGATGATGCGCCAGCACCCGGGGATGCTCAACATCCCGCTCGCCATTTCCATGCAAATGGTCAACTACAACTTGCCCGGGCTGAACGGCCGCAACCTGAAGCTGAGCGGCCCAGTGCTCGCCGGCATCTACTCCGGCAGCATCCGCTACTGGGACGACGGGCAGATCCAGGCCATGAACCCGGGCGTCCGCCTGCCGCATCACGCCATCATCCCGGTCCACCGCACCGACGGCAGCGGCGACACGTTCATCTTTACCCAGTACCTTTCCTTCAGCACCCCGTCGTGGTCCAACAACGTCAGCTACGGCACGACAATTAGCTGGCCGGCGGTACCCGGCGAACTCGGCGCCGAGGGCAATCCGGGGATGGTGACCGCGACCCAGGGTAACCCCTACACCATCGCCTATATCGGCACCAGCTACGAGCAGGCCATCCGCCGCGCCCGCTTGGGCATCGCGGCCTTGAAGAACCGGGCGGGGCAGTTCGTCCTGCCGACTTCGGCCACCGCCAAGGCGGCGGCGGCCCAAATGGTGGCCAAGACCCCCAAGGATGAGCGCATCAGCCTGATCTTTGCGCCCGGGCCGACCTCGTACCCGATCATCAACTACGAATACGCCATCGTGAATTCGCGCCAGGCCTCGGCCGCGATCGCGGCCGCAATGCGCAAGTTCTTCACTTGGGCGATGAGCTCCAGCGGCGGTAACGCGCCGCATTTCTTGAACCAGGTCAATTTCGTCGCCTTGCCGGCGCCGGTCGTGCGGCTGAGCGCGGCGCAAGTCGCTCAGATACAATAGACCTTCGCCATCCCGGCGGCGAGCGCAACCACGCTCCCCGCCGGCGCCTCGCCGTGCCAGAGCCTTCGCAGTCCGTCTTCGCCCCCGCCCCGCCGCCGCCCCCGCTCCGGCGGCAGCGCTCCCGGCTGCGGCGCTGGTGTTCCATGCGCCGCGTCTATGCGGCGCTGGCGGCCCTGGTCGCGGCCATCCTGGTGGCCATCGTGGCGTTTTTCGCGGTGGAGGCGTGGCCTGCCATCGGCCTGAATGGCTGGCACTTTCTCACCCACGACGTTTGGGACGTGGGCCGTCAATACGGCAACCCGATTCTGCGGGATGGACGCCTGGTGCTGCCGGGGGCGCATTACGGCATTCTGTTCTTGATCGTGGGCACGCTGTTGAGCACCGCCATCGCGGTCGTGCTCGCCGTGCCGATCGGCGTGCTGGCGGCCATCTTTCTGGCTGAGTGCATCCCGGCGGCGCTGCGCACCTGGGTCTCGTTCTTCGTGGAGATGCTGGCCGCGATCCCCAGCGTCGTGTTCGGCCTCTGGGGCTATATTTTCCTCATCCCCTTCCTGGCCCGGCATGTCTTTCCCTGGATGGCGGCGCACCTTGGCTTCCTGCCGTACTTCGGCGGCGCCACCGGCAGCGGCTACGGCCTGCTGACCTCGGGGCTGGTGCTGGCGCTGATGATCGTGCCGCTTGTGACCAGCACGGTGCGGGATGCCCTGGTGGCGCAGCCCCACGGGTTGCGCGACGCCGCCCTCGCGCTGGGCGCCACCCGGTTTGAAACCCTGCGGACGGTGCAGTTGCCGGGCACGCGCCGCGCCATGACCGGCAGCGCCATCCTGGCCACCGGGCGCGCCTTGGGCGAAACCATGGCGGTGCTCATGATCAGCGGCAACGCGCTGAACTACCTGCCTACCAACATCTATTCGCCGATTTCGACCATGGCGTCGTTCATCGTCTCCCAGCTCGACGGCGCGCTGCAGGATCCCACCGGCATGGCGGTGCGGGCGCTGGCGGAGGTGGCTTTGGTGCTGTGCCTGATTTCCGTGGTGGTCAACAGTCTGGCGCGCGGGCTGCTGTATTGGCAGGACCGGATTTCTTCCGCCTGGCCGGCGTAGCGGCGCTTCCCATGACCGCCTCCGCGCCTCCGCTCAACCGCAAACCTCAGGGGCTGAGCCTGCGCCGTCGCCTGACGGATCTGCTGGGCTGGACCGCCTGCACCGTCGCCTTTCTTGTGCTCGCGGCGGCGATGACCTCGATTCTGGTGGGCGTGGCCAGGCGCGGCATGGGTGCGATGCATTGGGGCCTGCTCACGGAGATCACCCAGGGCACCGGCGGCGGATTGCTGAATGCGATTGAGGGCACGCTGGTGCTGGCGTTCGGCGGGCTTTTGCTGGCGGTGCCGCTGGGCGTGGCCTGCGGCATCTATCTCGCCGAATTCGGCCAGGGCAAGGGGGCGCCCACGGTCCGCTTCCTCGCCGACGTGATGGTCGGCCTGCCCTCGATCGTGGTGGGTTACTTCGTCTACATCCTGGCGGTGGAGGATTTGGGCTGGAACTTCTCCGTCGCCGCCGGCAGCATCGCGCTGGCCATCATCTCGCTGCCCTACATCTGCCGTTCCAGCGAGCTGGCCATCCGCCAGGTGCCGCAGGATTTGCGCAACGCCGCGCGCGCCTTGGGCGCGGGCGACAATCGCGTGATTTTTTCGATCGCGCTGCCGCTGGCCTTGCCCGCCATCTTCACCGGCATCCTGCTGGCGTTGGCCATCTCCGTCGGCGAGACTGCGCCGCTGCTCTACACCGCCGGCTGGTCGAACTACCTCTGGACCGGCCACCTGGTGCGCGAGCCCATCGGCTACCTGACCTACGCGATTTGGGCGTTCATCACCGAGCCCTTCACCGAGGCCCACGCCCTCGCCTACGCCGCCGCCCTGCTGGTGACGCTCTTCGTGCTTATCATCAGCGTCGCCAGCCGTCTCGCCCTGGCCGCCTCCCGCCGCCGCCTGCCCCACGCCTGAGACCGCCCGCCGCGCTGGGCTCCCGCCGGGCAACGGTTTATACTCTCGCCCATGCGCCACCTTGCCCTGCTGCTCCTGGCCTGCGCCGCCGTGGCCGCGGCCCAGACGCCGCGCCAGCTCCACGTCGCCGATCTCGACGCCCTTCGCACCGTGGGCGCGCCCCAGTGCTCCCCCGGCGGGCGCTACGTCGCCTACCCCGTCACCCGCGTGGACGTGAAGGCGGACACCCACCGCACCCACATCTGGGTGGCGCAGTTCGACGGCGCGGGCGAGCGCCAGATGACGTTCAGCGACAGCTCGGAGTCGTCGCCGTTGTGGTCGCCCGACGGCCGCTACCTCAGCTTCCTCTCCGCCCGGCCGGGGCCGGCCAAGGGGCGCCAGGTGTGGGTGATGGACCGCCGCGGCGGGGAAGCGCATCAGTTGACCGCGGTCCCAGGCGGCGTCGGCAGTTACGCCTGGTCGCCCGACGGCAAGCGGCTGGCCCTGGTCGTTCAGCAGCCCAAGCCGCCGCACAAGCCGGGCGCGCCGCCGCTCCCCATGGTCATCACCCGTTATAAATTCAAGGAAGACCGCATCGGCTTTCTCGACAACCGCAAGAGCTTCATCTACATCTACGACCTGGCGACGAAACTGCTGCGCCGGCTGACCCAGGGCGACTTCGACGAATCCAGCCCCTCCTGGTCGCCGCACGGCCGCCGCATCGCCTTTCTCAGCAACCACGACCCCCATCCCGAGCGCGAGCTGCACGGCCAGCTCTACGTGATCGCGGTGCGCCCCGGCGCGCGCGCGCGCGCCCTGACCACCCGCACCGACTACGCCGAAAACACCAGGCCGGCGTGGTCGCCCGACGGCAAGTGGATCGCGTTTCTGGAGGGTGCGGCCAACAAGTGGGACGAGTACACCATGGAGCGCCTGGCGGTGGTCGCCGCCGACGGCTCGGACAAGGCGCGGGTGGTCGATCCGGCCTATGACCGCGGCCTCTCCGCCCCGCGTTTCACTCGCGATGGCGGCGCGATCGAGGCGGTGGCCGCCGACGACCGCTCGGTCTATCCCATCCGCATGACGCTGGCGGGCCGCGTCAGCGACGTGGACGATCCGCCCGCCTTCATCACCGCGATCAGCGTCGCCGGCGCCTGCCGCGCCGGACTGGTGGGCCATACCGACCGGCCGACCGAGGTGTACGCGCTCGCCGGCGCCCAGCCGCGCCAGCTCAGCCACCAGAACGACGCGCTCGTGCGCAGCCTCGCGCTGGCCCAGGTCGAGCCGGCGAGCTTCCGCAGCCAGGACGGCACCCGCATCGATGCGTTGCTCATGCTGCCGGTGGGCTACGTCAAGGGCGAACGCGTGCCCTTGCTGCTGCGCATCCACGGCGGCCCCAACGGGCAGGAGAGCTACAGCTTCAACTTCGAGAACCAGATCTTCGCCGCGCACGGCTACGCCGTCTTGAGCGTCAACTACCGCGGCAGTTCGGGACGCGGCGAGGCTTTTCAGCGCGCCATCTTCGCCGACTGGGGCGACAAGGAGGTGCAGGATCTGATGGCGGGCGTCCGCTGGGCCATCGCCCGCGGCGTCGCCGACCCCAACCGCCTGGGCGTGGGCGGCTGGAGCTACGGCGCCATCCTGACCGACTACATGATCGCCAGCGATCCCCCCGGCGCGCCCCAGTTCAAGGCCGCGATTGCGGGCGCGGGCACCGGCTTCGCGCCGGCGTTCTACGGCGTGGACCAGTACATCATTCAGTACAACTACGAGATCGGGCCGCCGTGGACGGCGAAGGGGTGGGCGACGTTCCAGAAGATCTCCTACCCCTTTCTGCACGCCGACCGGATTCACACGCCCACGCTGTTTATGGGCGGCACGCTCGACGCCAACGTGCCGCTGGAGGGGGGCGAGCAGATGTACGAGGCGCTGCGCACGCTCCACGTGCCCGCCGAGCTGGTGGTCTACCCGGGCCAGTACCACGGCTTCACCCGCCCCAGCTTTTTGCGCGACCGCCTGCGCCGGTATCTGGCGTGGTACGGGAAGTACCTGCGGGTGAAGTAGCGCGCGGTCAGCGCGCCGGGGTAACGCGGACGCCGTCGGTGATGTCGCTCGAGGGGTAGGTGATGACCGGCGTGCCGGCGGCGAGGCCGGAGAGGACCTCCGCCCAGTCCGGGCTGCGATGGCCGATCGTCAGCGGCCGCAGGCGGGCGCGGCCGTTGGCGACGACGAACACGTTCCAGGCGTCGCCGCGGCGGAAGAGCGCGCTGGCGGGAATGCGCAGCACATCGGCCGCCTGCCAGACGACAATCCGGGTCTCGACCCGGAAGCGGTCGCCGAGCGCCGGGGGCGGATGCGGCAGCGTGAGCACGACGTTGACGCGCTGCTCCTCCACCCCGAGCGCGGAGACCTTGGTAAACGCGGAGGGCTCGACGGTGCGAACGGTGGCGGCGAGCGGCGCCGGCCCGCCCCAGTCCTCGATGAGGGCGGGATCGCCGGGGCGGATCTGGACGGCGTCGGCGGACAGCACGTCGGTGACCACCTCCATGGCCCCCGGGTCGCCCAGCTCGATCAGCGGCGCGCCCGCCGCCACCACGCGCTCATTCTCCTCGTTGACGCGGAAGACGCGCCCGGCGACCGGCGCGCGCAGTTGCAGCACGCGGCCGCGGCCGCCGGCTTCGCCTTCGGCCGAGAGCAGCCCCGCCCGCGCCTCGCTCAGTTCGTATTGCGCCACTTGCTCGCGGTACTGCGCCGCCTCCAGCCCGCGCTGGGCGACCGCGGCGGCGAGCTCGGCCTGTTCCAGCTCTTGCGGCGCGATCACGTTCTTTTCCCCCAGGCGGCGGTCGCGGTCGCGGTCGCGCTCGGCCTGGGTGAGGGAAGCGCGGGCGCGCGCGACTTCCGCCGCCGCGGCCTGGCGCGCGGCACCGGCGGCCTGCACGCGCGCCTGCAGGCGCTCACGCTCGCGCGGATCGAGCGGTGCGGGTTGGATGCGCGCCACCACGTCGCCTTGGCGCACCCGGCCCCCCGCCCGCAGCACGATGCGCTGCAGCCGTCCGGCCACCGGCGCGGCGATCAGGAAGCGGTCGAGGACGCGGGTTTCCCCCTGGTCGTCGAGCGTGACCTGCATCGGCCCGCGCGCCGCGGCGGCGGTTTCCACCGCCAGCGGGCGGGGCCGAAACGCCAGCACCGCCGCCGCCGCGCACCCCGCCGCGATCGCGATCCAAAGCCAGCGCCGGCGCGTGATGTGGTTCATGGGCGGCTCTCTATTCGCGGCTCTTGAGCACCTCGATCAGATCGAGATGGCGGATGCGGGAACGCAGGAACAGCGCCGAGGCGGCGGCGGCGGCGGCCACCACGGCGGCGGCGAAGGCGAGGGTGGCGCGGCTCACCACCAGCGGCAGCCGGAAGGTGTCGTTGCGCAGCGTCAGCACCAGCAGCGCGCACCAGCCGAACCCCGCCAGCCAGCCCAGCGGGACGGCGGCGGCGGTGAGCAGCGCCTGCTCGCCCAGCAGCAGGCGGGTGACCTCGGCGCGGGTGAAACCCAGCACGCGCAGGCTGGCGAGCTCGCGCCCGCGTTCCGACAGCGCGATCCGCCCGCCGTTGTAGATGACGCCGACGGCGATGATGGCGGCGAACAGGCCCAGGACAAAGGTGGAGATCCACAAGCTTTGCGCCATGGTCTCGCGGAAGCCGGCCAGCTCGACCGCCGGGACGGTGACGGCGTTGATGACCGGGTTGCGTTTGAGCTGGGCGTAAAGGGCCGGGGCGGCGCGCGCATCCACCTTGAGATAGGCGCCGGAGGCGACGCCGGGCTCGCCCAGGCGGCGGCCCAGCGCGGCCGAGTCCATGGTGGCGCGCATCCCCAGCATCTCGTAGACGGTGCGGGCGACACGTTCGCGCCACACCGGGCGGCGCCCTTCGAGCACCTCGACGCTGACCACATCGCCGGTGTGCACCCCCAGGCGCTCGGCCAGCGCGTCGCCGAGCAGCAGCCCGGAGCCCGGCAGCGGCAGAACACGGCGGTTGGCGTCGAAGACGCGCCGCATTTCGCCCCCCGCCGCCTGCCCCAGCAGCACGGTGCGGTAGTCGCGGTGGGCGAAGCGCAGCCGCACCGGGACGGCGCGGAAGGGCTCGACCCGCCCCACGCCGGGGAGGTGGAAGAGGTCGTGCACGGCGGCGGCCGAAAGCGGCCGCTCGAAGCTGACCGTGACATCCTCGCGCTGCACCTGCTGGAACTGGAGCGCGATGAAGTAGTTCACCGCGTCCAGGAAGTAGCCGCACACCACCAGCAGGGCGGCCGCGCTGGCCACCGCCAGCAGGTTGAGCGCGGACTTGCCGGGCCGCCGTTGCAGGTTGCGCGCCACCATGCGCGCGTTGAGCGGCAGCCAGCCCGCCAGCCCGAGGCGCTCCAGCAGGCCGGGGCGGAAGCCGGCCGGCGCTTCCGGCCGCATCGCCTCGGCCGGCGCCAGCGCCACCGCCCCGCGCACCGCCAGCAGCGCGCCCACCGCCCCCGCGGCCAGGCCGATGCCCGCCGCCAGCAGCAGCGCGGCCGGCTCCAGCCGGAAGCGCAGCAGCGGCAGGCGGAAAAAGCCCGCGTAGATGCGGGTGAGGCCGTGGGCGAACCAGGCCCCCACGCCGATGCCCAGCGCCGTGCCCCCCAGCGCCGGCAGCAGCGCCAGTTTGACGTAATGCGCCGCGACCGCCCCATTGCCGTAGCCGAAGGCTTTCAGGATGGCGATCTGGCCGCGCTGCATCAGCACCAGGCGCGTCAGCACCATGTCCACCAGCAGCGCCGCCACCGCCAGAAAGATCAGCGGCACCCAGGTGCCGGTGACCCGGTCCTGGGCGATTTCGTCGCTGAGGAAACGGTTCGAGATCTGGTCGGCGCGGGCATAGGCGCCGAGGCCGCCCCAGGGCTCCAGTTGGCGGTCGAGGCGGGCGATCACCGGCTGCGGCGCGACCCCGGGGGCCAGCGCCAGGCTGAGATCGTTGAAGGCGCCTTCCATGCGGAAGGCGGCGGCCAGCGCCGGCCGGCGCATCCAGAGCACGGCGAAGCGGCGGTTGTCGGGAAAGATGTCGCCGCCGCGGATCTCGTAGACGTACTCGGGCGACAGCACGATGCCGGTGACGCGCAAGCTCTGCCACTTGCCGTGCAGCACGGCGGCAAGGGAGGCGCCGGGGCGAAGCTGGTTGGCGGCGGCAAAGGCCTCGCTGGCGGCGACCTCATCGGCGCGGCCGGGTTCCGGCAGCCGGCCGGCGCGCAGATAGAGGGCGTTGAGCCGCGGCGCGCCCTGGGCCGGAAGCGAGATCAGCCGCGCGGTGGCGGGCTCGGCCAGCCCCGGCACGCTCAGGTTGACGTCCTCGACCACGCGCGCTTCCACCGCGGTCACGCCGGGCCAGTGCGCGATGCGCGCGGCCAGGGCGTCGGGGGCGCGCTTCAGCGGGCAAAAGATGTCGGCGAAGCGATACTCGCGGTAGTAGGCGTTGCGGGTCAGCAGCAGCGAGGCGTAGGCGCCGCGCATCGTCACCCAGGTGGCGATGCCGCAGGCCACCACCAGCGCCACCGCGATCAACTGCCCCAGCAGCGCCCGCGCGTCGCGCCCGAGTTTGCGATCCAGCACCGCCATCGCCTCACCATGACAGCGCGGCCGGCGCCAGCTTGACCGGGTTGCGCTGCTCGCCCACGATGGCGCCGCTGCCCATGCGCAGCACCCGGTCGCCCATCGCGGCGATCGCGGCGTTGTGGGTGATGACCACGGTGAGCGTGCGCAATTCGCGGTTGATGCCCTCCAGCGCCTCCAGCACCAGCTTGCCGGTGGCGAAGTCGAGCGACCCGGTGGGCTCGTCGCAGAGCAGCACCTCGGGTCGTTTGGCCACCGCGCGCGCGATCGCCACCCGCTGTTGCTCGCCGCCCGACATCTGCGCCGGGAAGTGGTCCAGCCGCTCGTGCAGCCCCACCAGTTCCAGCGCCTCGCGCGGCGGAAGCGGGTGCTCGCTGATTTCGGTGGCCAGCTCGACGTTCTCCAGCGCGGTCAGGCTGGGGATGAGATTGAAGAACTGAAAGACGAAGCCGACATGCTCGCGCCGGAACCGCGTCAGCTCGCGCTCGTCAGCGGCGGCGAGCACGTGGTCGCGGTAGCGCACCTCGCCGCGGGTGGGCTGGTCGAGCCCGCCGAGGATGTTGAGCAGGGTGGACTTGCCGCTGCCCGACGGCCCCAGCAGCACCACGAACTCGCCCGGCTGCAACTCCAGCGAGACCCCCCGCAGCGCGAACACCTCCACCTCGCCCATGCGGTAGACCTTCCACACGTCGCGCAGGCGAAACACCGCCGAGGGATCGGCGGGCGGCGCGCCGGCGGCGGCGCTCCGGTCACGGGGGATGGTGTCGCTGGAGCCCGTCCCGGCCACGCTACGCCCAGTGTATGCGATCCCGGCCGCCCCCCGCGTGATAGGCGTCACCCCGGCCGGGGCGAGGGCAAGGCGCTTGGCGGTTTTGCTTGCCGCTCGCGCGTGCTCCTGCTATAAGGTTGGAGGTCCGAAAGGGGGCCGGTCATGCGGAAGATTCTGGCGGTGGTCACGTTGGCACTGGGCGGCGCGGCGCTGGGGCAGGGAACGATTCCGGCGCGAATGCTGCACAACCTGAAGTGGGTCAACATCGGCCCCGACCGCGCCGGGCGCTCCATCGCCAGCACCGGCTCGGCGGCGCAGCCGCTGGTCTATTACACCGGCGCCACCGGCGGCGGTCTGTGGAAGACCAGCGATGGCGGCATCACCTGGCGCCCGGTGACCGACGGCCAGATTCACAGCTCCTCGGTGGGCGCGGTGGCGGTGGCGGCCTCCAACCCCAACGTCGTCTGGATCGGCATGGGCGAGAAGGATCTCCGCGGCAACATCATGACCGGCGACGGGGTGTACAAGTCCACCGACGCCGGCAAGACCTGGCGCCACATGGGCCTGGCCGACACCCAGATCGTCTCGCGCATCGTCATCGATCCCGCCAATCCCGACGTCGTCTACGTGGCCGCGCTCGGCCATCCCTCCGACGCCAACGCCGAGCGCGGCGTGTTCAAGACCACCGACGGGGGCGCGACCTGGACCAAGATCCTCTACCGCAACGCCAAGACCGGGGCGGTGGACCTGGTGATGGACCCGCACAATTCCCAGGTGCTGTACGCGTCGCTGTGGCAGGCCTGGCGGACGGACTGGGGGATGTCGAGCGGCGGGCCGGGCAGTGGCCTGTTCAAGACCACCGATGGCGGGGCGCACTGGACCGAGATCACGCGCAACCCGGGCATGCCCCAGGGGATCATCGGCAAGATCGGCATCACGGTGAGCCCGGTGGACTCCAACCGCTTGTACGCCATCGTGGAGGCGCGCGACGGCGGCGTGTTCCGCTCCGACGACGCCGGCGCGACCTGGACGTTGGTCAACAGCCAGAACACCCTGCGCCAGCGCGCCTTTTATTTCAGCGACCTGGTCGCCGATCCGCAGAAGGAGAACACCGTCTACGGCGGCAACGTCGGCTTCTACCGCTCCACCGACGCCGGCAAGACCTGGAAGCGCGTGCGCGGCGGCGACACCCACTGGGTCTGGATCGACCCCACCAATGACCAGCGCATGGTGGTCAGCAACGACAGCGGCGCCACGGTGAGCGTGGACGGGGGCAAGACCTGGACGCCGGAGACCTATCCCACCGCGCAGTTGTACCACGTGGCGCTGACCAAGGATGATCCCTACCAGGTCTGCGGCGCCCAGCAGGACAGCGGCACCGCCTGCGTGCAAAGCACGCCTGGCGGCGGGCGCGGCAACTTCGGCCACGGCATGTGGGCCTTGCTTTACGACGTCGGCGGCGGCGAGAGCGGCTACATCGCCCCCAGCCCCACCAACCCCAATATCTTTTACGCCGGCAGCCAGGGCGCGCTGCTCACCCGTTTCGACCGCCGCACCGGCGAGAGCCGCGACATCGAGCCTTACCCGCGCTTCTTCTCCGGCGAGCCCGCCGCCTCGCTGCCCGAGCGCTGGCAGTGGACCTTCCCCATCGTGTTCAACAACTTCGACCCGCACACGCTCTACACCTCGTCGCAGCATTTGTGGAAGACCACCAACGACGGGCAGAGCTGGACGCGGATCAGCCCCGACCTCACCCTGCACGATCCCAAAACGCTGGGCGACTCCGGCGGACCGATCACGCACGACATGAACGGCCCGGAGATCTACGCCACCATCTTCAGCATCGCGCCCTCGCACAAGCAGCCGGGCACGATCTGGACCGGCTCCGACGACGGCCTGGTCTACCTCACCCGCGACGGCGGCGCGCACTGGAGCAACGTCACGCCGCCGCAGATGCCCCACTTCGGCCGGGTCAGCCTGATCGAGGCCTCCTGGTCGCAGCCCGGCGGAGCCTACGTGGCGGTGAACCGCTACCTGCAGGACGATCGCACCCCCTACATCTTCCGCACCGAGGATTACGGCAAGACCTGGACCACCATCACCCGCGGCATCGGCCCCCGCGACGCGGTGCGGGCGGTGCGCGAGGACCCCTACCGCCCGGGGCTGCTCTACGCCGGCTGCGAGCACGGCATCTACGTCTCCTTCGACAACGGCGACCACTGGCAATCGCTCGCGCTGAACCTGCCCGACGTGCAGGTGTCCGACATCGCGGTGGCGCCGCACGACGTGGTGATCTCCACCATGGGGCGGTCCTTCTGGAGCCTGCGCAACATGGACGTGCTGCGCCAGCTCACGCCCGCGATTGCCGCTAGCGCCCGCCTGCACGTGTTCGCGCCGCAGCCGGCGCAGCGCGGTGATCGCGGCCTGATCCTCGACTACACCCTGCCCCAGGCGGCGAAGCAGGTGAAGATCGAGATCCGGGACGCCCAGGGGCGGGTGGTGAACACCTTCACCAGCCCCAAGCCGGGAGCGAAGCCGCGCCCGGCGGCCAACCCCTTCTTCGCGCGCTTCGCGCAGCAGCAGCCCACCGCCCAGGCGGGCATCAATCAGTTCACCTGGAACCTGCGCTATCCCGGCGCCACCACCTTCCCGGGCATGGTGCTGTGGGGCGCCAACATCACCATGGGGCCGATCGCGGTGCCGGGCGCGTACACGGCGCGGGTCACGGCGGACGGCGAGACCGGATCAGTGCCGTTTATGGTGACGCGCAACCCCCACTCGCCGGCGACGCAGGCGGACTTGCAGGCGCAATTCGACCTGGATGCGCAGGTGGTCAAGGCCGAGAGCGCGGCCAACCAGGCGCTGATCGAGGCGCGCCAGCTGCGCGCCCAGGTGAATCAGCGCGTGGCGCACGCGCAGGATGCCGCGCTGCAGGCGCAGGGCAAGGCCCTCGCGGCGCAGTTGACCGGCATCGCCGACACCATCTACCAGTCCAAGAGCCACGCCAGCGAGGACCCGCTCAACTTCCCCATCAAGCTCAACAACCGCATCGGGCACCTGATGGGCGTGATCGAGGGCAGCTACGACGCCCGCCCCACCGATCAGACCTACGTCATCTTCCGCCAGCTCAACGCGCAGCTGGAGGCGGTGCTGGCCCAATTCCGCGGCATTCGCGAGAACCAGTTGGCGGCTTTCAACCAGGCGCTCACCGCCGCCGGGGCGCAGCCAGTGGGCGCGGCCGGCGCTAGGCGGTGACGGCCACCTGGGCGAAGTAGCGGCGATAGAAGCCCCGGTCGCGCGACAGCAGCCGGCCGCCGCCGCGGACCTGGGCGTGGGCGCCGACGAGGAAGTCGGCGATCAGGTGCTGGCGCGAGCCTCCGGCGCGGCGGTAGTCGGCCCAGATTCGGCCCGCGAGCGCGGCGCAGGCTTCGTCGAACGGATCGAAGACGATGCCGGCGCCGCCCATGGCGGCGCGCATCTCCTCCGGGCGCGCGAAGTGCGACTGCACTTCGGCCCAGACGATGGGACAGGCAAGCAGGGCGCCCTTCCGGCCGGCCTCGCGCAGGGCGCGTTCGGAAGCCGAGGCGAAGCGCGGTTCCGCGCTGAGCACGTCCAGCAGCACCGAGCTGTCGACCGCCGTTCTCACCGCCGGCGCGGCCGCGGCGCCGGCGCGTCCAGCGCCGCATTCCACGCCGGGCCGCGGGAGGCGGCCAGCTCGGCGTCGACATCGAGCCGCGGCAGGAGCCCGCGCAGCCGGCCGATCGGGTCGTCGCCGGGAGACTTGCGCACGATCAAGACACCGTCCTGTTCCTCGAACTCGAGGCGGGAGCCGGCGGAAATGCCCAGGCTGTCCCGCAGCCGCTTGGGGATGGTCACCTGCCCCTTTTCACCGAGGATGGACTGTGCGCCTTCCATACTAAAAATGTAGGCATTCCTACCTCGATTGTCAACTGCCGTCCTGTTGACAACCAACAGGGCGGCAGGTAAGCTTCTGTTGTTAGTCAACAGGAGGGGGCATGGGCGAGATTCTGCCGGGCACGCTCGATCTGCTGGTGCTGAAGACGCTCGAGACGCTGGGACCGCTGCACGGCTACGGCATCGCGCGACGGCTGGAGCAGGTGTCGGCGCAGGCGCTGGCGCTGAACCAGGGCACGCTCTATCCGGCGCTGCTGCGGTTGGAGCAGCGCGGCTGGATCCGCTCCACCTGGGGGGCGAGCGAGCACAACCGCCGGGCGCGCTTTTACGAGCTGACCGCGAGCGGGCGCAAGCGGCTGGCGCGCGAGACGGCGGCGTGGGAGGAGACGGCGGCGGTGGTGGCGCGGGTGCTGGCGGGCGCAACCGGAGGCGGCGATGTCTAGGCTGCGGGAGTTCGGGGCGCGGCTGGCGGCGAGCCTGCGCGGCGAAAGCGGGCGCGAGGCGGACGCGGAGCGGCTGCGGGAGGAGTGGGCGGGGCACCGCGAGGCGCTGGGCGCCGAGGCGCGGCAGAAGCTGCGCGGCGAGGATGCGGTGAGCGAGGCGTGGCGCGACCAGCGCGGCTTGCCCTGGCTGGAGGATTTGCGCCGCGACCTGAGCGTGGGCTGGCGCGGGCTGCAGAAGGCGCCCGGCTTCACGCTGGTGGTGGTGCTGTCGCTGGCGCTCGGCATCGGCGCCAACGCGGCGATCTTCTCGGTGCTCGACGCGGCGCTCTACCAGAACCTGCCGGTCCAGGCGCCGCGGCGGCTGGCGCTGCTCTACTGGCACGCGCGCACCTGGCCCAAGGCGCTGAACCAGTCCGGCCAGGAGGGGCCGGCGGACGTGGCTGGCGTGAGCAGCTACTCGCTCGCCTATCCGACCTATGAATACCTGCGCGAGCATGCGGGCGAGGTGTTTTCCGGCGTGGCCGGGTTCGCGCCGATCAGCTTCGGCGCGGCGACCACGGCGCTGATGGTGCACCGGCGGACGACGCTGACGCGGGCCGAACTGGTGACCGGCGGGTTCTTTGCGATGCTGGGTCTGCGGCCGGCGGCGGGGCGGCTGCTGGGGGTGCGCGACGGACGCGCGGGCGCGCCCGAGGCGGCGGTGCTGAGCTACGGCTTCTGGCGGCGGCAGTTCGGCGGCAGCCGGGCGGTGATCGGCCGGGCGGTCGAGCTCAACGGCGCGCCGGCGACGATTGTGGGCGTGGCGCCGCGCGGCTTTGAAGGGGTGGAACCGGGCACCAACTGGGACGTCTGGGCGGCGCTCTCCCCCACCACGCCGGCGGCGCTGGCGCCCTGGGGCTACGTGCCGCCCAACCTGTCGATTGTTCACGCCACCGCCTACTGGTGGCTGCAGGTCATGGCGCGGCTGCGGCCGGGGGTGTCGCGGGCGCGGGCGCAGGCGGAGCTGGAGCCGGCGTTCCGGCGGATCACGCGGGCGGGGCTGAACCCGGCGCCCACCGGCAACGGGGTTCCGGAACTGGGCCTGCTCAGCGGCGCGCAGGGCATCAACGGCTTTCGCTCCGACAACGGCCAGTCGCTCTACATTCTGATGGCGGTGGTGGGGCTGTTGCTGCTGCTGGCCTGCGTCAATGTCGCGGCGCTGCTGCTGGCGCGCGCGGCGGCGCGGCGACGGGAGATCGGGGTGCGGCTGGCGCTGGGGGCGCGGCGCTCGCGGCTGGTGCGGCAACTGCTCACCGAGAGCGTCCTGCTGGCGCTGCTGGGCGGGGCGGCCGGGGCCCTGCTGGCGCCGCTGGGGGTGAAGCTGCTGCTTCGCCTGATGGGCGAAGCGACGGCGCTGGTGGTGCGCCTCAACCCCGCGATCGTGCTGTTCACCGTGGCCATCTCGCTCGCCACCGGGATCCTGTTCGGCCTGGCGCCGGCGCTGCGCTCCACCCGGGTGCAGCTCGCCGGCACGCTGGGCACGGTGCGCACGCCCGCGGGCGAGCGCCAGCGGTTGCGCGGGGACAAGGCGCTGGCGATGTCGCAGGTGGCGCTGTCGCTGGTATTGCTGATCGCCGCCGGCCTGTTTGCGCGCACGCTCGATGCGCTGCAGCGCCGGCCGCTGGGCTTCGATCCGGACCACCTGCTGGTCTTCGGCCTGAATGGGGAGCAGGCCGGCTATCACGGCGCGGAGCTGGTGGCGTTGTACCGCAACCTCGCCGCCAAGCTGGCCGCGCTGCCCGGAGTGAGCGGGGTCACGGCCTCGCGCCTGGGGCTGCTCACCGGCTGGTCGAGCAGCTTTCCGCTGCAGGTGCCGGGGATGAACTTGCCGCGCGCGGCGCGGCAGTCCGACCACAACGGGGTGGGGCCGCACTTCTTCCGCGTCATGGGCATCCCCATGCGGCTGGGCCGCGACTTCACCGGCGCCGACTTGACCTCCTCCCGCCCGGTCGCCGTCGTCAGCGCGACGCTGGCGCGCAACCTGTTCGGCGCCGCCGATCCGCTGGGGCGCGAGGTAACCAGCGACGGCAGGGGCGGGCCGGTCTACACCATCGTCGGCGTGGCGGCGGATGCCCGCTACAGCGGGGTGCGGGGCAAGATGCCGGCGGTGCTCTACACGCCCTACTCGCAGATGCCGGCGCCGGTGAGCAACCTGGTCTTTGAGGTGCGGCTGGCGGGCGATCCGCAGGCCGTGGTGCCGGAAGTGCGGTCGGCGATACGCGGCCTGGATCCGGCGCTGGCGCTGGCGGGGGTGAAGCTGCAGGCCGACGTGGACGCGGAGCACTTCGGGCCGCAGCGCATGTTCGCCGCGCTGTCGGGCTTCTTCGGCCTGCTCGGCCTGCTGCTGGCGGCGATCGGGCTGGAGGGCACCATGGCCTACGCCGTCGCCCGGCGCACCGGCGAGATCGGCATCCGCATGGCCCTGGGCGCGCGTCGCGGGCAGGTGCTGGCCGCCGTGCTGCGCGAGACGCTGGGGCTGACGCTGGCGGGCGTCGCCGCCGGCCTGCTGGGCGCCTGGGCGGCCAGCCGGCTGCTCGCCGGCCAGCTCTACGGCGTCGCCCCCACCGATCCGGCCACCTTCGCCGCCGCCGCCGTGTTGATGCTGGCGGCGGCGGCGCTGGCGGGCGGCTGGCCGGCGCTGCGGGCGGCGCGCGTGGACCCGATGTTGGCGCTGCGGGCGGAGTAAGCGGCTCGGGCGCCAAGGGCCCGCGCTATACTGGCGCCGTGCCGCCGACCGATCCCCTGGCGCCCGAGATCGCCGCGCTCGATCAGGCCGGCGTGCCGCGGCAATTCGGCGATCTAACCGGCGGGCGCGGGTTGATCCTGCTGTTCTACCGCGGCGCCTGGTGACCGTTCTGTCTCCGCCAGTTGGCGGAGTTCGCGGCGCAGGCGGACGGGTTCGCGCGGCTGGGGTACAAACTGGCCGGGGTTTCCGCGGATCCGCCGCAGCGCTCGGCGCGATTGCACCGCGATCTCCAGCTTCCCTTTCCGTTGCTGTGCGATCCGGAGCGGAAGCTGATCCAGGCTTGGGACGTCTACAACCCGCGCGAGCGCGGCGGGATCGCGCAGCCGGCCACGGCGGTGATCGCCGCCGCGGGCACGCTGGTGTGGTTTGAGCGCGAGGCGATGGCGCGCCGGGTGAAGGCGGAGGAACTGCTGGCGCATCTCGGCGGCGGAGCGGCGCCGCCGCCGCGCGGCTTCGGGCCGCGGTTCCGGGACTTCCTGCGGGCGCTGCGCTTTACGCGCTGAGGCGGGTCACATCGCCTCGGGCACGGCGATGCCCATGAGCGCGAGCGCTGCGGCGAGCTGGCGCTGCACGTAGGCGACCAGCCAGAGCAGAAAGCCGCGGCGGCCGGGGTCGGTTTCCTGCAGCACCGGCGTGTGGTGGTAGAAGTTGTTGAACGTCTGCGCCAGTTGGAACGCGAACTTGGCGAATTGCGCCGGTTCGGCGGCCTCGAGGCTTTGCCCCACCTGCGCCTCAAGCCGGCCGGCCTGCCACAGCAGGCCCCAGGCGGCGGCGTCGTCGAGGTACCCGGCCCAGGCCGCGTCCCAGGCCGCCGCCGGCGGGCTGGCCGCGTCGGCGGCCTTGCGCCCGATGGCGGCGGCACGCACCGCCGCGTACTGCACGTAGGGGCCGGTCTCGCCCTCGAAGCTCAAGGCCTCCTTGAAGTCAAAGGCGATCGCGGTGGTGCGGGCGAACTTGAGCAGGAAGTAACGCAGCGCGCCGACGGCGATCTGTTCGGCGAGGCGCTGCTGCTCGACGGCGGGCAGTTCGGCGTGGCGCGCCGCCACCTCCGCGCGGGTGCGCGCCTCCAGCCGGTCGAGCAGGTCGTCGGCCTTGACCCCGGTGCCCTTGCGGCCGGAGACGTCCACGCGCTTGCCGCCGGCGGCCTCGGCCGAGGCGACGTAGCCCAGTTCGGCGGCACAGGCGGCGGAGAGCGCCACCATGTCGTAGCTGAAGTGCACGCTGCGCTGGGCCTCGCGCTCCGCGCCCAGGGCGCGCAGGCCGGCGACCACCACTTCCTGCAAATAGCTCTGGCGGACGTCAATCACGTTGTACACCCAGGCGGCCCGCCCAAAGCCGGGCGCGCCCGGCTCGGATCCGGCGGCGGTGGTCCAGGCGACGTGGCCGGAGGGGTACTCATAAAACCGCACGTAGCCGAACTCCAGCGGCAGCAGGCCGAACTTCCACATCTGGTAGGCGATGTCCTTGCCGACATATGTCACCGTGCCGTTGGAGCGCACGATGACCTTGGTCTCCTCCTCGCCCTCGAGGCCGCGCGCCTCGGCGCGCTCCATCACCCAGCAGCCGGCGTTCTTGCCTTCGCCCTCCAGCCGAATCGCCCCGCGCTCGCGCAGCAGCGCGAAGGCCCGGCTCCAGAGGTCGAGATGCAGGATCTCGCTTTCCCGCGGCAGCAGGTCGTACTCCACCCCGATGCGCTGCATCGTCTTCAGATGGCAGCGCGCGATGGCTTCGGAGATGACCGCCGCCAGCCGCGCCACCGGATTGCCGCCGGCTTCAATGGCTTGCAGCGTCGCCGGTCGCCAGGCGGCCAGGTCCGCCGGGTGCTGCTCGTAGTGCTGGGCGATGGCGGCGTAAAGGTCCCAGCAAAGATAGTCGAAGCGCTTCGCGGGATCGCCGATCGCGCTCTCGACCCGGGCGATGGCCGCGGCGGCGTCACCGGCCGCGCCCTCCAAGTAAAGAAACGCCGCCACGACGTCGGCCACCTGCACCCCGGTGTTGTCCTGCAGGTTCTGGACCTCGACGGTCTCACCGCGGTGGCGCAGCAGGCGCACCCAGGTATCCCCCAGGACGGCATTGCGCAGGTGGCCGATATGCGCGGCTTTGTTCGGGTTGATGTTGGTATGCTCAACAATTACTTTAGGTCCAAGCCGGGGCTCCGGCGGGCACGGAGCGGCGGCGATGGCGGCGGTGGCGGCGCGGTCGGCGAAGAAGTTCAGATAGCCGGCGCCGGCGACTTCGACCCGGGCGAAGCCTTGGGGCAGTTCGAAGGCGGCGGCCATCTCCTGGGCGAGGGCGCGCGGCGGGCGGCGCAGCGATTTGGCCAGTTCGAAACTGAGCGGCAGGGCGAACTCCCCCAGTTCCGGCTGTGGTGGCTGCTCGATCCGTAGGGCTTCGGGCGGGAGCGCGGCGGCGGGCGTGGCGGGGTAGTGGGCGCGGAGATGTTCGCGCACCGCGGCGCGGAGGCGCTGTTCAAGAATCCATTGCATGCCGATAGACCGGAGGAGCGGGGGAACCGACTTGATTATAGCTTCGGCGGCATGGAAAACCGCGGCGGCTGTGGTATTGTGAAAACCTCCCCGGCGTTACACCGATGAGCTTCCGTACCCTGTTCAGCCTCTTCTCCAGCGATCTGGCGATTGACCTGGGGACCGCCAATACCCTGGTCTTCGCCCGCGGCAAGGGGATCGTGGTGAACGAGCCCTCGATCGTGGCCATCAACAAGGTCAACGGCGAGGTCGAGGCCGTGGGCAAGGAGGCCAAGGAGATGCTGGGCCGCACGCCCGGCAACATCGTCGCCATCCGTCCCATGAAAGACGGCGTGATCGCCGACTTCAAGGTGACGGAGAAGATGCTCAACTACTTCATCCAGAAGGCGCACAACCGCAAGATGCTGGTGCATCCGCGCATCGTCATCGGCGTGCCTTCCGAGATCACCCAGGTGGAGAGGCGGGCGGTGATGGACTCCGCCTACCGCGCCAAGGCGAGCGAAGTTTATCTGGTGGAGCAGGCCATGGTGGCGGCGATCGGGGCCGGACTGCCGATCACCGAGCCCAGCGGCAACATGGTGGTGGACATCGGCGGGGGCACCACCGACATCGCGGTGATCTCGCTTTCCGGCATCGTCTACTCGCGCTCGGTGCGGGTGGCGGGCAACGAGATGGACGACGCCATCACCAACTTCCTGAAGCGCAAGTACAACCTGCTGGTGGGCGAGCGCACCGCCGAGCAGGTCAAGATCACCATCGGCAGCGCCTATCCGCTGGACCAGCCGGAGACGATGGAGATCAAGGGCCGCAACCTGATCGAGGGCGTGCCCAAGACGTTGGTGATCGAGGACGGGGAAGTGCGGGAAGCGCTGAGCGAGAGCGTGGGCACCATCGTCAACGCCATCCGGGTGGCGTTGGAGCGCACGCCGCCGGAGCTGAGCGCCGACATCAGCGACAAGGGGATCGTGCTCACCGGGGGCGGGGCGCTGCTGAAGAACCTGGACAAGCGCATCCGCGAGGAGACCGGGCTGCCGGTCTCCATCGCCGACGATCCGCTGGCCAGCGTGGTGCTCGGCACGGGAAAGATGCTGAGCGATTTCAAGCTGCTGCGGAAGATTTCGATCGACCAATAGGCGGCGCAGGCGGAAGCCGTGGATCGCAGCCCCCATCGTCACGCCTATCAGGACGCAACCTCCCGCAACCGGCTGGTGTTGGCGGCCCTGCTGGGCGGCCAACTGCTGCTGCTGGCCTGGCAGGTGCGGGTCCCGGGCGCGGGCGGGGTGCGGTTGGTGCGCACCTGGAGCGTGGAGGCGATGCTGCCGCTGGAGCGCGCCTCGCGCGCGGTGGTGGGCGGGGCCGGCGGCGTGTTCAGCCACTATGTCGCGCTGCGCGGCGCGCAGCAGCAGGCGCAGGCGTTGCGCCGCCAGGTGGCGCAGCTGGAGTTGCAGAACGCCGCGCTGCGCGAACAGGCGCGCGAGCTGCCCCAACTGGAGGCGCTGCTCAAGTTCCAGGCCGCCTTCCAATTGAAAACCCAGGCCGCGGCGGTGCTGAGCACCGGCGCTTCGGTGGACGCGCAGACGCTGGTGCTCGACCGCGGCGCCAACGCCGGCTTCCGGCGCAACATGGCGGTGATCACGCCGCAGGGGATCGTGGGCAAGCTGGCCCAGGTGCTCGCCAGCTCGGCCGTGGTGCTGCCGGTGACCGATCCCGAATCCGGCGTGGGCGCGCTGATCGGGCCCGGCGGGGTGAACGGCATTTTGCGCGGTTTGGGACCGGGGCGGGCTGAGCTGCGCGACGTCCTCAAGGACGAGTCGGTGAAGGCGGGCATGGCGGTGATCACCTCGGGCGAGGATCAGGTCTTTCCCAAGGGACTGCCGATCGGCACCGTCACCGCGGTGCATGCCAGTACCGACGGCGTGTTCAAGACGGCCTCGGTGCGGCTGGCGGCGAACCTGGGCCGATTGGAGCAGGTGATGGTGATCACCGCGGTGCTGCCGGTGCCGGCGAGCGAGCCGGCGGCGGCCGCGACCGCGGCCGCCATCCGGCAGGAGCAGTTGCCCGGGCTGCCGCAGCCGGCGGCGGGGCTGCCGCAGCC
>DAIDIF010000290.1 GCA_027451805.1 Acidobacteriota bacterium | reverse complement strand
TCGGTGCCGGGGGCGAGACGGTTGCGCAGGCGGACGTTGGCGAAGGTGCCGCGCACCATGACCTCGTGGTTGCCGCGGCGGGCGCCGTAGGAGTTGAAATCCACCGGCTGGACGCCGTGGGCGACCAGGTATTCCCCGGCGGGGCTCTTGGGCGAGATGCTGCCGGCGGGGGAGATGTGGTCGGTGGTGACGCTGTCGCCCAGCAGCGCCAGCACGCGCGCGCCGCGCAAGGCGGCGGGCGGGGCGGCGATGCCTTCGAAGAAGGGCGGCTGCTTGATGTAGGTGGAGTCGGGCGCCCAGGCGTAGAGGTCGCCGGCGGTGACCTGCAGGCCCTTCCATTGCGCGTCGCCGGTGAAGACATCGGCGTACTCGCGGGCGAACATCTCGGGCTGGACGCAGGCTTCGACGGTGGCGGCGATCTCGGCGGGCGTGGGCCAGATGTCGCGCAGGTAGACCGGCTGGCCGTCCGTGCCGTCGCCCAGCGGCTCGGTGGCGAGGTCGCGATTCATGTCGCCAGCGAGGGCGTAGGCGACGACCAAGGGCGGCGAGGCGAGGTAGTTGGCGCGCACCAGGGGATGGATGCGGCCCTCGAAGTTGCGATTGCCGCTGAGCACGGCGGCGGCGACCAGGTGCTTGTCCTGAATCTCCTGGGCGACCGCCTCGGGCAGCGGGCCGCTGTTGCCGATGCAGGTGGTGCAGCCGTAGCCGACGAGCTGGAAGCCGAGCTGGTCGAGGTAAGGCGTGAGGCCGGCGCGGTTGAGATAGTCGGTGACCACCTTGGAGCCGGGCGCGAGGCTGGTCTTGACCCAGGGCTGGGTGCGGAGGCCGCGCTCGACCGCCTTTTTGGCGAGCAGGCCGGCGGCCATGAGCACGCTGGGGTTGCTGGTGTTGGTGCAACTGGTGATGGCGGCGATCACGACCGCGCCGTGATGCAGCCCGGCGCCGTTGGACGCGCCGCCGGCGGCGCTGGCGCCGGCGGGCAGCATGGCGGGCAGGGCCTGGGCGAAGCCGGCCTTGGCGCGGCTGAGCGCGACGCGATCCTGCGGGCGCTTGGGGCCGGCGAGCGAAGGCTCGACCTGGGCCAGATCGAAATCCATCACCGCGTTGTAGCTCTCCGCCGGCGTATCGGCGCCGAACAGGCCCTGCTCCTTGGCGTAGCGCTCCACCAGCGCCACGCGCTCGGGACCGCGATGGGTAAAGCGCAGGTAGTGCAGCGTGGCGTCGTCGATGGGCGAGATGGCGATGGTGGCGCCGTACTCGGGCGACATGTTGCCGAGCGTGGCGCGGTCGGCGACCGAGAGATGGCGCACGCCCTCGCCGAAGAACTCGACGAACTTGCCCACCACGCCGCGCCGGCGCAGCGCCTCGGTGATGGTCAGCACCAAGTCGGTCGCGGTGGCGCCGGCGGGGAGGCGGTTGAGCAGGCGCACGCCCAGCACCTCGGGCAGCAGCATCGAGATGGGCTGGCCCAGCATGGCGGCCTCGGCCTCGATGCCGCCCACGCCCCAGCCCATCACGCCCAGGCCGTTGACCATCGGGGTGTGGGAGTCGGTGCCGACCAGGGTGTCGGGAAAGGCCAGCACGCGGCCGTCGCGCTTACCGCGCACGATGACGCGCGCCAGGTACTCGAGGTTGACCTGGTGAACGATGCCGGTGTCGGGCGGGACGACGCGGAAGTTGCGCAGCGCCTGCTGCCCCCAGCGCAGGAAGACGTAGCGCTCGCGGTTGCGGTGGAACTCGAGCTCGGCGTTGAAGGCGAAGGCGCTGGCCTGGGCGAAGCGGTCCACCTGGACCGAGTGGTCGATCACCAGCTCGACCGGCTGCAGCGGGTTGATCACGGCGGCATCGCCGCCACGGGCGCGGACGGCGTCGCGCATGGCGGCGAGGTCGGCGATGGCGGGCACGCCGGTGAAATCCTGCAGCAGCACGCGCGCCGGGGTGAAGGCGAGCTCGCGCGGCTCGCCAGCGGCGGCGGGCGTCCATTGCGCCAGCCAGGCGATGTCGTCGGCGGTGACGAAGCGGCCGTCCTCCTGGCGCAGCAGGTTCTCGAGCAGGATCTTAAGGCAGTAGGGCAGGCGCGAAACGGGCCCGACGCCGGCCTGCTCAAGCGCACTCAGACGGTAGATCTCCGGACCGCCGGGAGAGAGCGGGGTCAACGCGCCAAACGAGTTCATGACTACGATTTTACGGCTTCGCCAGGGTT
>DAIDIF010000289.1 GCA_027451805.1 Acidobacteriota bacterium | reverse complement strand
CGATCTCATATCAGTTCCCCAGCCACTCCCGCAACGAGGCCAGGTTCGGCGGCCCATTGCGCCCGGCCCATGCGCGGATATCGGACAAGCCGAAGACCTTGGTCGTGTTGGTCGCACCCCACACATCCCTTATTTCAGCGGCAAGCGCCGCGGTCGTCGGGTCGTCTGCCAGGCACACTAGCGCCGCGCGCGCCAGGTCGCCGCCGAGCTGCCGCGAGCGTACGGCGATCTCGAGCAGCTTGGACTTGCAGAGGTATTTCCTGGCATCGGTGGTGCAGGAGATGAAATACGAACGGCACCCCCGCACCAGCGCGACATCCACCTCGAACTCGGCACCCGCGCGGGATGCAACGCAGTTCACCACTGGGTCCAGCCCGGTCAGCTCGCGGACGCGTGCCCCCGTCCACGGCTCCAACCAGATGCCGCCAACAAACTCGCCCCACGCCTTGACCTCCGGCTTGGTGTGGCGCTCGGGCACCGCACTCGCGCTCAAGGTCAGGCCGAAATCGGCGGGCCGGAAGGGCCTCTCCCGAAGCTCTTCAAGCCTTCCATCCTTCATTCGCTTGCCCTCGCAATACAGCCGCTTGGCCAGCTCTGGCTCGTGAAGAACGGCTTCGAGAATGCGATCGATGTCGTCGGGTATCGGTCCATTTGGTGAATCGGACCGTCCGTTCTTCAGCTCAATCGCGTGCAGCCTCAGGAGCGTCTCCAGATCGATCGCGGCGCCGAAGTCCGCCAGTTCTTTCTCGGTTCCGTCGTCAAAGCGCAACCGCGGCGGCACACCCTTTCCGCCCTCATCCAGGTACGAGGCCGCCTCGTTCCCGCCCGCGAACACCAGCCGCGCCTGCGCCGCCATCACCTTGGTCCCGCCGGTGTAATTGAGGTGCCAGTCGGCGCCTAACTGCGATGTCAGGTGCTGGCGCACTTTGTCCGCGTCAGTAGCGCTGCTGAGCGGGGTGTACCCGAAGCTTGCCTCCGGCAAGGCTTTCTTCAGCGCCGCCACGAGCCTCTCAGCCGCGGCCTTCGTCTGCCCGCTATGCACCAGGGCGACCTGCTTCGGCCGCAGCGCACAAGCGGTGAGATAGTTCGGCAGGGGGTTCGAGCCGACTAGCAGCACAAGCTTCTCGCGGGGTAGTGCCATACCGCGCCACTGTATCACTTCCGCGAGCTCAGGCCAAACGGCCGCAAGGTTGCGGCGCGCCGGCGCCGACTACATCGTCGTCGGCCGCCCCATCGCCCGCGCCCCCGACCCGGCGTGAGCACAAGCGGGACGCGCGGCGCAGCCGCGCCGGGGCCCGCGCCCGTCAATGCCACGCCGCCCCGCACGCCGGGAGATCGCTCCGGCTGCGATATACTCGCGGGATGCTTCGCTCCGTGTTGCCGTGGGTTTTGGGCTGCGGCCTGCTGCTGGCGGCGCCCGCGCCGATGGCCGGCCAGGCCGCCCCGTCCGCTCCCCCCAGCGCGCTCGCGTTCCGCAGCCTCGGCCCGGCGGTGGCCGGCGGGCGCGTCACCGCCGTCGCCGGCGTGCCCGGCCACCCGCGGATTTACTACGCCGGCGCGGCCGGCGGCGGCGTGTGGAAGTCGGACGATGGCGGGGTGAGCTGGCATTCGATCTTCGACCGCGAACCCGATTCCATCGGCGCCATCGCGCTCGCGCCCTCCAACCCCAACCTGGTCTGGGTCGGCACCGGCGAGGTCAATCTGCGCGACGACGTGATCACCGGCCATGGCGTTTACTTCTCCCCCGACGCCGGCGCCTCCTGGAAGTACATGGGTCTGGGCGACGCCGGCCAGATCTCCAGCATCGTCGTCGACCCGCATGACCCCAACCGCGTTTGGGTGGGCGTGTTCGGCAACGCCTGGCGGCCCAGCCCCACCCGCGGCGTTTACCGCACCACCGATGGCGGCCGCACCTGGCGGCGGGTGCTCTATGTCAACGACACCACCGGCGTCGCCAGCCTGATCATGGAACCTGGCAACCCGCGCGTGCTGCTGGCGGCGATGTGGCAGGCGTGGCGCCGGCCGTGGGCGCTGCAGGATGGCGGCCCGGCCAGCGCCATTTACCGCTCGCGCGATGGCGGCCGCAGCTGGCGCAAACTCTCCGCCGGGCTGCCGCCGGGCCCGCTCGGCCGCATCGGCCTGGCGGCCGCGCCCAGCGATCCCACCCGGATCTACGCCCTGATCGAGGCCCGCCGCGGACGCCTGTGGGTGAGCCGCGATCTCGGCAGCCACTGGCGCGAGGTCAACAACAACCACGCCCTCGATGACCGCCCCTGGTACTTTTCCTTCCTGGCGGTGGCGCCCCACGATCCCAACCGCGTCTTCTTCCTCGCCTCCGGGTTGTACGAGTCCAACGATGGCGGCCGCAGCGCGCGCCGCATCGGCGCCGGCCTGCATGGCGACTACCACGCCATGTGGCTCGCTCCCGGCAACTCCGGCCGCATCCTCGAAGGCAGCGACGGCGGCGTGGCGCTTTCGCTCGACGGCGGCCGCAGTTGGCGCTTTCTCGCCGACTTGCCGATCGAGCAGTTCTATCAGGTAGCGGCCGACACCAAGGTCGCCTTCGACGTCTGCGGCGGCCTGCAGGACAACTCCGCCTGGTGCGGCCCCAGCCGCGTGCCGGGACCGCGCATCAGCGGCGCCGACTGGTTCACGGTCACCGGCGGCGACGGCCAGTACGCCGTGCCCGCGCCCTCCAACCCCGACATCATTTACACTGACGCCCAGAACGGCCGCACCCGCCGCGTCAACCTCCAGACCCACACCGCGCGCGTCGAGCGCCCCACCATCCTCGGCGTGCGCGACCTGACGCCCTCGCGGTTGCGCTACCGCTTCAACTGGACCGCCCCGCTGGCGGTGTCGGCCGCCCACGCCAACACCGTCTTTCTGGCCGGCAACGCGCTCTTCAAGAGCACCGACGGCGGCCGCCTCTGGCGCCCCATCAGCCCCGACCTCACGCGCAACAGCAAAGCCCGGCAGACCACCAACGGCGGCCCGATCGAGCCCGACATCAGCGGCGCGGTGACGTTCGACACCATTCTGTCGTTCGGCCTCGCCCCCGGCCATGAGCGCACCATTTGGGTTGGAACTGACGACGGCCTGGTGCAGGTCACCCGCGACGGCGGCCGGCACTGGGCCAACGTCACCCCGCCCGGGCTGCCGCCCTGGGGGCGCGTGCACCAGATCGCGCCCTCGCCCTTTGACCCTGCCAGCTGCTACGTGACCTTCGATTTTCACGAGACCGGCAACGAACGCGCTTACGCCTTCAAGACCCACGCCTACGGCCGCACCTGGACCCGCATCGCCGCCGGCCTGCCGCCCCGTACCCCGGTGCGGGTGGTGCGCGAGGATCCCGACCGGCGCGGCTTCCTGGTGGCGGGCACCAGCACCGGCGTCTACTATTCGCGCGACGACGGCGCGCACTGGGGGCGGTTCACCCGCCTGCCCACCGTGACCGTCACCGACCTGAAGTTTGTGCCCCGCTCGCACTCGCTCGTGGTCGCCACCCACGGGCGCGGCCTGTTCGTGCTCGACAACCTCATCCCGCTTGAGGACGCCCCGCCTCCGGGCGCCGGCCGCCTGTACGTGTTCCCCACGGTGCCCGCCTATCGGCTCAACCAGGTCGCGCTGAGCACGCGCAGCCTCAGCAACTTCACCACCCCCAACCCCCCGCGGGGCATCGAGGTGAACTACTTCCTCAAGACCGCCGCGCTCGCGCCCGCGATGATTACCATCACCGGCGCCGATGGAGGCGTGGTGGACCGCCTGCGCGGCCCGGCGCGCGCCGGCCTGAACCGCGTGCTTTGGCCGTTGCGTTACGCTCCGCCCACGCCCTTCGCCAGCCTCCGGCGCCCGGGTCCGCTGGTGGCGCCGGGGGCGTTCACCATCAGGGTGGCCGCCGCCGGCGAGACCCGAACCGTCAGCGCGGCGGTGCGGCCCGATCCGCAATTTCCGGACAACGCCGCCAACTTCGCCGCCGAAACCCACGCCGGGCTCGAGGCGCGCCGCCTGCGCTCAGCGCTCGACGTCCTGCTCAGCCGCCTGATGGCGCTGCACCGGCAGTTGGCGTTGCGCCGGCAACACCCCGCCGCGGCCGCGCTCGACCGACGCGTGCTGGCGCAGCTCGGATCGTCCTACAACCTGCGGGTGCAGCCGGGCAGCGAGGACTGGATTCATTACAAGACCACCATCGGCGACCTGCTGACCAAAGCCGAGGCGCGTCTCACGCCGGGCTACGACCTGCCCCCCGATCCGCGCGCGCTGGCCCTGCTGGCGCGCGAGCGCCGCGCCATCGCGCTCGCCCGCGCGCGCTTCAACCGCCTGCTCGCCACCCAGATCGCCGCCTACAACCGCCAGGCCCGGGCCCGCCGCGCCCCCACTCTCGCCGCCGGCGCCCCGCTGCCGCCGCTCCGCACACGCTAAGCTAATCAGCATGGCGCGATCTTTCTTCCGTTTCGCCGCGGCGTTGGCCGCGGCGCTGGCGATGTCCGTCCTCGCCGCCGCGCAAGCCGTCAACCCGGCGCTGTTTTCCGGCCTGCGTTGGCGCTTCATCGGCCCCTATCGCGCCGGCCGCGTCACCTCGGTCGCCGGCGCCGCCTCGCGCCCCCACCTCTATTACATCGGCACGCCCGGCGGCGGCGTCTTCAAGACCACCGACGGGGGCGTGGTCTGGCGCTCGGTCTTCGACGCCCCCGGCGCCGACTCCATCGGCACGGTCGCGCTCGCCGCCTCCAACCCGCGCGTCGTCTACGCCGGCGCAGGCGAGCAGTTGCCCGGCAACGGCGTCTGGGGCTCGCGCGACGGCGGCCGCACCTGGCGCCACCTCGGCCTCGCCGCCGCGCGCCACGTGGATGCGCTCGTCGTCTCGCCCACCAACCCCGACTGGGTGGTCGCCGCCGCCGGTCCCGGCGACGACGCCGGTGGCGTCTGGCTCTCGCGCGACGGCGGCGCCCACTGGCAGCGCACGCTCGCGCCCGGCGGCCGAATCGGCGCGGTCAACCTTGCCACCGACCCCAACCATCCCCGCGATCTCTACGCCGCCACCCAGCCCGCCGGCGGCGGCTTCTTCGGCCGCACCCCGCCCAACGCCCCGCCCGGAGAACTCTACCGCTCGCGCGACGCCGGCCTCACCTGGACGGCGCTCCCGGCCGCCGGCCTGCCGCTCGCCGGCCGCGGCAAGATGGGCCTCGCCGTCGCCCCCGGCAGGAACGGCAACCGCGTCTACGCCTACCTCGCCCGCGGCCTCTACCGCTCCTCCGACGGCGGCGGCCGCTTTCGCCGCATCACCCGCGACCCGCGCATCACCGGCGGCGGCTACTTCTGCCAGGTCTACGTCGACCCCAACCACGCCAACGTCGTCTACGCGGTCGAGACCACCTTCTACCGCTCCACCGACGGCGGCGTCACCTTCCACGCCTTCAAGGGCGCGCCCGGCGGCGACGACTATCACGTGCTCTGGATTGACCCGGCCAACTCCCGCCGCATGATCCTGGGCGTGGATCAGGGCGCGACCATCACCGTCGACGGCGGCAGGACCTGGAACCTGTGGTTCAACCAGCCCACCGCCCAGCTCTACCGCGTCGCCGTGGATGCACGCTACCCCTTCCATATGTACACCTCGCAGCAGGACTCCGGGGGTACCCTCGCCCTGCCCGACCGCAGCGACTACGGCCGCATCTCGATCCAGGACTGGTACTCCACCGGCGGCAACGAAAACGCTTTCTCCGCCCCCGATCCGCTCCATCCCGATTTCGTCTACGTCAACAACTGGTATGGCAATGTGGTGCGCTTCGACCGCCGCGACGGCCAGCTCACCACCGTCTTCTACGCCGGCTCCAAGTACCGCCTGGCCGCGCCCGCGCCCATCGTCTTTTCGCCCACCGAACCGCACCGCCTTTACCTCGGCACCCAGTACCTGCTTGCCACCGACGACGGCGGCGTGACTTGGCGCCGTCTCGGCCCCGACCTCACCGGCGGCGCCGCGCCCGCCGTCGCCGGCCGCGGCCGTTTCCGCCGCGGCCCCGCCGTCGCCGCCATTGCGCCCTCACCCGCCTCGGGCTCCGTTCTCTGGGCCGGCACCACCAACGGCCGCGTGATGCTCAGCCGCGACGGCGGCGCAAGCTGGCGGCTGGCGTTGCAAGTGCACGGCGCTGTCCGCAACCTCGAAGCTTCGCCGCGCTTGCCCGCCTCCGCCTGCGCCGTCCTCTCCATCGCGCCGCAGATCGAGTGCACCTCCGATTACGGCGCCCACTGGCGTGCGGCGGTTTCCGGGCTGCC
Organism: Acidobacteriota bacterium; assembly: GCA_027451805.1. Classification (GTDB taxonomy): domain Bacteria; phylum Acidobacteriota; class Terriglobia; order Terriglobales; family SCQP01; genus SCQP01. The sequence continues at coordinate 953 of DAIDIF010000289.1, read as the reverse complement.
CGCCGATCCCGCCGTGTGGGCGGTGCGCGCCGATCCGCGCCAGCCCGGTCTTTATTACGCCGCGCTGAACCAAGGCGTCTATGTCAGCGTCAACGCCGGCGCCGCGTGGCAGCCGCTGCAGCTCAACCTCCCGCCCGCGCCGGTGCGCGACCTCGCCGTCACCCGCCACGATCTCGCCGCCGCCACCTACGGCCGCGGCATGTGGGTGCTCGACAATCTCACCCCGCTGCGCCACATCGCCGCCGCGTCCGCCGCCGCCGCGCGCGGCGCGGTCTATCTTTATCCCCCCGCCACCACGGTGCGCGTCCGCAACGACAACGACCAGGACATGCCGCTGCCCGCCGAGGTCCCCGCCGCCGAGAACCCGCCCGCCGGCGCGACGTTCGACTATTACCTCCCACGCGCCGCCGCCCAGCCCGTCGTGCTGCGCATCTACGACCCCGCCGGCCGGCTGGTGCGCAGCTTTTCCAGCACGCCGCCGCCGCCCAAGCCCGTGCTCTTCAATGTCGCCGCAAGCTGGTTCGCCCCGCCGGCGAAACTGCCCAACCACGCCGGCGACAACCGCTTCTCCTGGAACCTGCGCACCGCCGACCCGCGTGTGATCTGGCCGCGCGGCTTCCGCTCGTTCGAAGTGGGCGATGACGCCACGCCCGGCCGCACCCCGCGCCAGGAGCCCGAAGGCTACCTGCTCCCGCCCGGCGCCTACCAGATCCGCCTCACCGTGGACGGCGCCACCTACACCCGCCCGCTGCGCGTGGTCATGGATCCGCGCTCGCGCGCAACCGCCGCCTCCGTGGTCCGCCAGGCCGGGCTCCAGGCTTCCGTCAACGCTGCCCTCACCGCCAGCTACGCCGGCTACCACGCTGCCCTCGCCGCCCACGCCGCCGCCGCGCAGCGCCGCTTCGTGGCGCTCAATCGCGAGTTCGTCTCCTACTACTCCGCCATCGGCTCCG
>DAIDIF010000288.1 GCA_027451805.1 Acidobacteriota bacterium | reverse complement strand
ACCAGGGCGATGCCGAAGTGGGCGAAGGTGAACGGGATGCCGCCGGCGGGGATGGCGAACAGGCGCGACAGCCGGATGGGGCGCGCCCCCTTGACGGCGAGCAGGACGATGATGGCGGCGAGCCCGGTAATCTTGGCCGCGGCGATCAGGTTCTGGGTGAGCTTGCCGCCGCGGATGCCCCAGCAGTTGATCAGCGTGAGCAGGGCCACCAGCGCCGCGCTGATGAGCTTTTCCTGCACGCCGGTGAGCGGCACGATCTGGCCCGCGAACAGCCCGAAGGCCACCGCGAGCGCGGCGATGCTGCCGCTGTGGATCATGAACAACAGGCCCCAGGCATAGAGGAAGGCGGTGAAGCGGCCGTAGGCCTGGCGCAGGTAGATGCAGAGGCCGCCGGTGGAGGGAAACATCGAGCCCAGCTCGGCCAGCGAGAGCGCGCCGAAAATGGTGAGCACGCCGCCCAGCAGCCAGACCGCCAGCACCGCGCCCAGCGAGCTGAGATCGTTGGCGATGGAGCTGGGGATGAGAAAGATGCCCGAGCCGATGACCGTGCCGACGACGATGGCGACGGCGTCGAAGAGCGTGAGCTCGCGCCGCAGCCCCGGCCCGGCCGCAGCGGAGCCTGCCTCCGCGGCTAGAGCGGTTTGCGGAACACTTTTTGGGTCTTGGTCCATGCGTAGCTGTTGCGGAGGTAGAAGCCGTGCGCGCGGCGGCGCTTGACGTTGCAGTTCACCGAGATCACGGCGCAGCCGCGGCGGCGCGCCCAGGCCTCGGCGGCGGCGAGTAGCGCCTGGCCGATGCCGCGCGAGCGCACGCCGGCCTCCACCACCAGGCCGCTGATCTTGGCGGCGGGATCGAGCTCGACCGCGCGGAAGATGTAGGCGCCCAGCCAGCCGGCGACCTGGCCGTCCAGTTCGGCGACGAAGACAGCGAAGTCGGGCCGGCCGTGCAGCGCGCGCAGGCGCGCGGCGATTTGACGGGCGGTGGAGGGATAGCTGAGCTGGCCGGCGAGTTCGGCCAGGCGGGCGTGGTCGGCGGCCTTGGGCGTACGAATGACGAGCCGGCCTTCCCCGCGCGGGCGGCGTTGCGTCTGGGGCATTCAGTTCTCCGGGTGACGCAATTGTGCCAGGATTTGCCGCGCGAAGTCGCGCTGGATGACCAGCGGCGCGGCGGCATCGGCCTGCACCTCGGGCGTGAACTGCGTCAGATGGAACTCGCCCGCGAGCTTTTCGCCGCCCTGGCGCGTCGGCAGGTAGGGATCGCGCACGGCGCCGCGGACGGCAGCGGCGAGCGCGGACCGGTCGGCGCCGGCCAGCGCCGGCGGTAGGGCGGCCAGCGCGCCCAGCGCGGCGATGCGGACGCGCTCGGGTTCGCCCGGGCGGGCATAGGCGAGAAGCACGGCGGCGGCGGCGGGCGCGCGCGTGGCGGCGAGGGCGGCCAGCGCCGCCTGCATGACGTGGATCTCGCGCCCGGGCGTGACCTCGGCCTGGAGGACAGCGAACGCGCCGGGGTTGCCGGAGCGGCCGATGCCCGTGGCCGCGGCGGCTTCCGCCGCGTAGCTGGGGTCGGCGTGCAGGGCACGGACCAGCGCGGCGTAGACCGCCGGCTTCCCGGCGACCCGGCCCAGCGCACGGGCCACGGCGGCGCGCACGCGGCTATCGGGCTGGCGTGCCGGCGCGAGCGCGGCAAGCAACGCGGCCTGCGCGGGCGCGCCGCCAAGTTGGGCGAGCGCGGCGGCGGCGGCGGAGCGAACGGCGTAAAAGGCGTCGGCCTGGAGCACGCGCTGCAGCGCCGCCACGGCCTCGGCGGCGGCGGCGGGCTGCGCGCCGAGCTGCTGCACCGCCGCGAGGCGGCTCATCATCTCCGGGTCGCGCTCGGCGGCAGCGATCAGGGCGGCGGCGGGCTGGGGGAAGACCAGCGTCTTGTCGAGGAAATCGGCGGGGTCGAAATCCACCCAGAGCGGGCGGAAGGCGAGCGGGAGGGTGAACACTTGCCGGCGGGCGTCGTTTCGGACAATGACGTCGCGGCTCTCGCCCTGCGCGCCGTGGAACGTCAGCTCGATTGGCATGTCGAAGACCGGCGGAATGCCGTTGCCGCTCTGCGTCTGGGCGACGGTGACCGTCTCGGCGTGGGCGGCGTCGTCGTAACGCGCGGCCACCCGGTAGTCGGGGTGGCCCCCGCCATAGACCCACTCGCGGAAGAACCAGCCGAGTTCGAGCCCGGTGGATTCGCGCAGGGCCTGGATGAGCTGGTGCGTGTCCACGGCGCGAGCGTGATACTTCGTCAGGTAGTGGTGCAGGGCGCGGAACAGCGTTTCGCGTTGCGAGGCCGGCCGGCGCGCGGCGGCGGGGCCATCCACCACGAAACGCAGCATGTCGAGCACGGCGGCGCCTTTTTCATGGGTGACGGCGTCGAACATGTCGAGCGGGTCGGCGTAGCGGCGGTCCACCAGCGGGCGCAGGGTGCCGGCGCGCTGCTCGGCCTGCTCGGCTTGCTGATCCTGGTAGATGGCGTAACGGTAGGCGTCGTAGCCGGCGTGGTGCTGGGCGTAGAGCGCTTCCATGTAGGTGGCGAAGCCCTCGTTGAGCCAGATGTCGGCCCAGTCGCGGCCCTGGACGTAGTCGCCGAACCAGTGCTGGCCGAGCTCGTGGTCCACCAGCCCGGTGCTGGAATAGTCGTGGTCGGCGCGGGCGGAGTGCAACGTGGCGTCGGTGAGGGTGGTGGCGCTGACGTTTTCCTGGCCGCCGAAGACGAAGTTGTGGACCGCGACCTGGGCGTACTGCTCGTAGGGGTAGTCGACGCCGGTGGCGCGCGAGAAGAAGCCGAGCATGTCGGGCGTGAGGTGGAAGGAGCGGCGGGCGCGGGCGGCGGAGACCGAGCGCGCGACATAGTAATCCACCGGCTTGTTCTCGTAGCGATCGCGCACCTTGCGCCAGGGGCCGACGGCGAGGGAGGTGAGGTAGGAGCTGTGGGGGACGCCCTCGCGCCAGTCGTAGGTGACGCTGCCGCCGTGGTGGGTGACGCTCAGCAGCTTGCCGTTGGAGACGACGCTGAGGCCGTCGGGGACGGTGACGATGGTCTCGCTGGTGGCCATGCCGTTGGGGTAATCCCAGCAGGGGAACCAATAATGGTTGAGCTCGGGCTCGCCCTGGGAGAACACTTCGGTGGGCCAGTGCGGGTAGTCGCGGTTGGGATGGACGAAGAACAGGCCGGTCCGGGGGACGCCGTGGTAGACGATCTCGACGCGCAGCCCGTCGGCGGGGCCGTAGGCGCGGTCGAGCGTGATCCAGAGGCGGGGGTCGCGGCGCGAGAACGAGAGCGCGAGCGGCGCGGCGCCGCCGCGCAGCAGCTGGACCGAGTCGATGCGGAGGCCGGAGCTGTTGAGGTAGAAGCGGCGGAAGCCGGCTTCGATCGGACGGAGGGTCACGGTGTCGTCGCCGAAGACCTCGCCCTTCGTCAGGTTGAAGTGCAGCGCCAGCTTGTAGTTGTCGACGCGAAACGTCCGGCTGGGGGGCCAATGCACGCCGTCCGGCGGGAGCGGGTTGACGGTCTGCGCGCGCAGGGCGAAGGCGGCCGCAAGGACGGCGGGAAGGGCGGCGGCAAGCCGCAAGCGGGTCATGGCGGTGAGCGTGGCATAGCGCCCGCCGCGGCGTCTTGAAGGGACTTGACGGCGGCTCAGTAGGCGGCCGACTTGCCCGCGGCCTGCCATTCGGCGAAGAGAGCGCGGCACTCGGCGGCGCGGCAGCCGCCCTCGAGCCGCACCGGGCTGCGGCCGAGCTTGAGCAGGCGGGCGGCGGAGAGGGCGAGCTCGTGGAAGCCGGCGGCGGCGGCATCGGCGATGGCGGCGCCGTAGACCACGCGGTCGATGCGGGCCCAATGAATGGCAGCCATGCACATCGGGCAGGGCTCGCAGGTGCTGTAGAGAACGCAGCCGGCGAGCGAAATAGTGCCGCGGCGCTGGGCCGCGAGCCGGATGGCGGTAATCTCGGCGTGGGCGGTGGGATCGCCGGCGGCCCAGACCTGATTGTGGGCGGCGGCGAGCGGCGCATCGCCGAGCACGATGACGCAGCCGAAGGGCGACTGGCCGGCGGCGATGCCCTGGCGGGCGGCGGCGACGGCCTCGCCCATCCAGCCGTCCTCGCGCGCGGCTTCGCCGGGCATCAGAAGTTCCGCGAGGAGAGCGTGATCGAGGACAGATGCTCGACGCGCACGGGATCGTTGGCGTAGACGCCGCAGGCGTACTCGACCCCGATGGCGAAGCCGAGCAGGCGCGCGGCGGCGAGCTGGAGCTCGACGTAGGGCTTGGTCTGCGCCTGGGTGGCGTGGATCGCCATGAGCTGCTGCCAGGCGCCGGCGACCGGGGAGACGTCCACGACCACATCGGGCGGCCGGACGCCGTGGCGGGTGATGTCGTAGAAGTAGAGCTGGCCGACGCGGTGCGGCGGCAGAGTGAGCAGGTCCATCAGCCCGCCGTAACGGGCGAGGCGGCAGGCGTCGCGCACCAGGCGTCCGGCGGCGGCGTGGTCGGGATGCTGGTTGGCTTCGGGATGGGGCGCGAGCACGATCGCGGGCTGGGCGCGGCGGATTTCGCCGGCGAGGCGGATGGCGTTCTGCGGGTTGTACTCGAGGTAGCAGTCGCCGTGGAAGTCGAGGAAGTCGATCTCGGCGCCGAGCTGGGCGGCAGCCGCGCGCGATTCCCGCTCGCGCACTTCGGGCGCGCCGGAAGAGGCGGCTTCGCCGCGCGAGAGCACCAGCAGCTTGACCTCGGTACCGGCCTGGCGCTCGAGCAGCAGCAGGGCGCCGCAGCCGAACTCGATGTCGTCGGGGTGGGCGCCGATGGCCAGGATATTGACGCTCATCGGGCACCCGCGGCCGGCACGCCGGCGCAAATTTCCTGATAGTACTGCTCGTACTGCGGAATGATGCGCTCCGAGTCGAAACGCGCGGCGGTGAGGCGGGCGGCTTGCGACATGCTTTGGTAGAGGTCCTGATCCTGCAGCAGGGCGAGGACGCGGGCGGCGTGGGCGGCGATGTCGCCCACCGGTTCGAGGAAGCCGTCCTCGCCCGAGGTGATGAGCTCGGGCAAGCCGCCGGTTTGCGTGGCGACGGGCGGCACGCCGCAGGCCATGGCTTCGAGCGCGGCCAGGCCGAAGGATTCGAGCTCGCTGGGCAGCAGCATGACGTGGGTCTCCGGCAGCAGGCGTTCGACGTGGTCCTGCTTGCCCAGGAAGGTGACGTGGCTGGCGACGCCGAGCTCGTGCGCGAGCATCTCCGCCGGGCCGCGCTCCGGGCCGTCGCCCGCCATGAGCAAGTGCACCGGCATCGCGCGGCGCACCGCCTCGAGGATGCGGATGCAATCCAGCGGGCGCTTGACCGCGCGGAAGTTGGAGATGTGGATGAGGGTGGGCTCGGCGCGGCGGCGCTCGGGCGCGGGACGGTAGGTGCGGCAGTTGACGAAGTTGGGGATGACGCGGATGTCACGCGTGATGCCGAAGACCTCTTCCGTCTGGCGGCGCAGGTACTGGCTGATGGCGGTGATGCCGTCGGACTGCTCGATGGAGAACTTGGTGATGGGGAAGTACGAGCGGTCGGAGCCCACCAGCGTGATGTCGGTGCCGTGCAGCGTGGTGACGAAGGGCAGGCGGCGCTTGGGCGCGGTCATCTGCTTGGCCAGCAGGGCCGAGATGGAGTGCGGAATGGCGTAATGGACGTGCAGCAGGTCGAGCTCGTAGCACTCGGCCACCTCGGCCATGCGCGAGGCGAGCGCCAGGCCGTAGGGGGCGTACTGGAAGAGCGGGTAGTTGGAGACCTCGACCTCGTGATAGTGGATGCGGGGCGTGTCGGGGTCGAGCCGGATGGGGTTGGCGTTGGTGATGAAGTGAATCTCGTGCCCGCGCTGCGCCAGTTCAAGCCCCAGCTCGGTGGCGACGATGCCGCTGCCGCCGTAGGTGGGATAGCAGGTGATGCCGATACGCACGCCTTAAGGATAGCTTTATTGGGGCGGGGGCCGGGGCAAGCGGAGGGCGCCGCCTGCTACCATTGCGCTTATGTCATTGCTGACCAGACTTGGGATTGCGGCGGCGGCCCTGGCGGCGGCCGCGGCGGCGCAGGCGCCGCCGCCGCGGTTTGTGGCGATGCAGGCGTCCACCTCGGCGCGGCTGCTGCCGATCGACCGCGGCGCGGCGGCGGTGTGGCAGAGCCTGAAAAAGCTGGACACGCGCGCCAGCATCCTGCTGATCGTGGCGCATCCGGACGACGAGGACGGCGGGCTGCTGACCGCGTATTCGCGCGGGCTGGGCGCGCGGGTGGCGCTGCTGACGCTGAACCGGGGCGAGGGCGGCGAGAACCTGATGTCGAACGACTTCAACGACGCGCTCGGGCTGGTGCGCACGCAGGAGCTATTGGCGGCGGACCGCTACTACGGCGTGCAGCAGTTCTTCACCAATGCGGTGGACTTCGGCTTTTCCAAGACCAAGGCCGGGTCCATGCGCAAGTGGGGCCACCAGCAGATGCTGGCGCAGGTGGTGCGCGTGGTGCGGATGGTGCGGCCGCTGGTGCTGGCCTCGGTGTTCGTGGGCGGCCCCAGCGACGGCCACGGCAACCACGAGGTGGCGGGCGAGCTGACGCAGGAGGCCTACAACGCGGCCGGCAACCCGAAGATGTTCCCGCAGCAGATCCGGGAGGGCCTGCGGCCGTGGAAGCCGCTCAAGGTCTACGCGCGCGTGCCGGTGTACGCGTTTACGCCCAAGGGCATTTACGACTACGCCGAGCAGGTGTACACGCCCAACCGGATTTACGACTACGTGCACCAGCGCTGGATCGAGGGGCAGCCGAGCATCACGGTGCGGGTGCAGGAAGGCGGCTACGACCCGGTGCTGGGCGAGTCCTACCTGCAGATCGCGCGCCAGGGATTGAGCCACCAGCGCACCCAACTGGCGGGCATCGGCGTGCCCGATGTCGCCCCGTTCAGCGTGCCCTACCACCTCTACGCCAGCCGGGTGAAGACCACCGCCCACGAGCAGTCCATGTTCGACGGCATCGACACCTCGCTGGCCGGCATCGCCGAGCTGGCGCCGGGCGGCGACCCGGGGCTGCGCGCAGGGCTCGACCGCCTCGCCGGGCTGGTGCGGCAGGCGACGGCGGATTACCGTCCGGCCGAGCCGCAGGCGATCGCGCCGCTGCTGGCGCAGGGACTGGCGCAGACGAATGCGCTGCTGGCGCAGGTCGCGGGCAGCGGCCTGAGCGCGGCGGCCCAGTACGATATCCGGCACGAGCTCGAGGTGAAGCGGGCGCAGTTCAACAATGCGCTGGCCGAGGCGCTGGGCCTGCAGTTCACGGCGCGCCTCGCCGGCGCGGGCCGCGGCGGGCGCGGCGGGCCGGCGACGACGGTGCCGGTGGCGATCCCGGGGCAGCAGCTGACGGTGGAGACGCACTTCGCCAGCCCCAGCGGCGCGGCGGTGACACTGGCGTCGGTGACGCTGCGCGCGCCGCACGGGCAGGCGGCGTGGACCAGCACGCTGCCGGCGGCCGGCGCCAACGAGCGCATCCCGGTGACGGTGCCGGCGAACGCCGCTGCCACGCGGCCCTATTACTCGCGCCAGAACGTGGAGCAGTCCGTCTACCACATCGACGACCCGCGCTACGCCGGGCTGCCGACCGCGCCCTATCCGCTCACGGCGTGGGCCAAGGCGCGCTATCAGGGCGTGACGCTCGAGATCGGGCAGGTGGTGCAGACGGTGGAACGCACCCAGGCGTCGGGGATCGTGGAGGACCCGCTGATGGTGGCGCCGGCGATCTCGGTCGCGGTCGAGCCGGAACACGGCATCATCCCGCTGGACGCGAAGCAGGCGGCGCTCACGGTGACCATCCACAGCAACGTGCCGGGCCGGGCGCAGGGCAGCGTGCGGCTACGCCTGCCGGCGGGCTGGACGGCGTCGCCGGCCGAGGCGAGGTTCGACCTGCAGCACAACGGCGAGGACCAGCCGCTGCGCTTCGCCATCACGCCGGTGAACCTGGCCCAGCAACCCTATTCGATCACCGCGGTGGCGAGCTACGCCGGCAAGACTTACGAAGAGGGCTACCACACCGCCGGCTACGCCGGCCTGCGGCCCTACAACCTGTATCGCGCCGCGGTGTACCAAACCCGCGGCGTGGCGGTGAAGATCGCCCCCCACCTCCGCGTCGCCTACATCGCCGGCACCGGTGACAACGTGCCGCAGGATTTGCGCAATCTGGGTGTGCGCGTGCACCTGCTGGCGCCGGGCACGCTGGCCAGCGCCGACTTGAGCGCCTACAACGCGATCGTGCTCGGCATCCGCGCCTACGCCGCGCGCGCCGATTTGCGCCAGGAGAATGGCCGCCTGCTCGACTACGTGCGCAACGGCGGCGTGCTGATCGTGCAGTACGAGACCTCGCAGTTCAACCACAACTACGGGCCGTACCCCTACAACCTGGGCGGCAACGGCGCCACCGTCTCGGATGAGAGCGACCCGGTGCGGATCCTGCAGCCGGATAACCCGGTGCTGAGCTGGCCCAACCAGATCACCGCGGCCGACTTCGCCCACTGGATCGAGGAGCGCGGCCACGGCTTCATGCTCAGCTGGGACGCGCACTACCAGCCGCTGCTCGAGATGCACGACCCCCGGCAGGTGCCGCAGCAAGGCGGCCTGCTCTACGCCCCCTACGGCAAGGGCGTCTACGTCTACGAAGGCATCGCCCTCTACCGCCAGCTCGACCAGGGCGTGCCCGGGGCTTACAGGATTTTCGCGAACCTGCTCAGCCTGCCGGCGCGGCCGCGCTAGTCCAAAAAGTCGAGCTGCGGGGCGACGGGGATGACGCCGGCGGCGTGGCCGCGGCGGAGGAGTTCGGCGATGGCGCGCTTGTCGTCGTCGCCGTAGCGCAGGGTGCGCTCGTTGACGTACATGCCGACGAACTGGTCGGCGAGGCGGTCGTCCATGTCGCGGGCGAACTGGTGGGCGTAGGAGAGGGCCTCCTCGCGATGGTCGAGGCCGTACTGGATCGAGGCCTTGAGCACGCCGGAGAGCCTTTCGGCGAAGGGCTCGGGCAGGTCGCGGCGCACCACGTTGCCGCCCAGCGGCAGCGGCAGCCCGGTCTCATCCAGCCACCACTTGCCCAGATCGAGCACCTTGTGCAGGCCGGCGGAGGAGTAGGTGAGCTGGCCCTCGTGGATCAGCAGGCCGGCCTCGGCCTTGCCTTCGACGATGGCCGGGATGATGGCGTCGAAAGCGATCACTTGGGTCTTGACCCCCGGCTCCCACAGGCGCAGCACCAGGTTGGAGGTGGTGCGGTCGCCGGCGATGGCGATGGTCTTGCCGCGCACCTCCTCGAGTGTCATCGGCCGGGCAGCCACGATCATCGGGCCGTAGCCGTAGCCGACGCTGCCGCCATGGTTGAGAAGGCGGTACTTGTCCTGCAGGTAGGGATAGGCGTGGAAGCTGACGGCGGTGACCTCAAACTCACCTTCAAGGGCGCGGCGGTTCAGGTCCTCGATGTCGCTGAGCACGTGCTTGAACTTGACGCCGGGCAGGCCCACCTTGTTGGTGGCGAGCGCGTAGAACATGAACGCGTCGTCGGAGTCGGGACTGTGGGCGACGGTGACCGTGGATGGCGGGGTCTTCATACAGGGGCGACGCCCGATCCGGGGACGGGCGCAGCGCGCAGGCAAGTATCCAAGCTAACACGCGGATGGCAAGGCTGACAACCGCGGCCCCTGCCGCCGTCTAGGGCGCGGCGGTGGTGTGATCGCTAACGATGCGCCAGCCCTCGGGGAAGTGGCGGAACAGCAGCGTGAAGACGCCGTGGGGCGAGTCGTGCGCGCGGGTGAGCCGGAAGAAGCCGGTGACGTAGGCGGCGCCGGCGCACAGCGGCTCGATCTCTAGCTGGCTGAAGGTCAAATGCCCCATGGCGGCGCGGTTGGGATAGCTGGCGCGGTAGTGCGCGCGGGTGGCCGCCCAGCCCCGGGTGATGCCGTTGGCGCCGACGAATTCGGTTTGGGGCGAGCGCCAGTAGCCCTGCATGAAGGCGTTGATGTCGCCGCGATTCCAGGCGGCAACCTGGGCGTGGAGCGTTTGGCGGATGGCGGCAGCGGGGGAAGCCGGGCGGGGTGCGGGCGCGGCCTGCCAGAGCGCGAGCAAGAGCAACAGGGACATGGGAACCTCCGGGGTGGGTCAGACCTTCGACAGCTCGCTGATCAGGGTTTCGCGGCGGGTGAGGGCGATGCGGTCCAACTGCGCAAGCACGGCCCAGTATAGGGCGGCGGCGGCGGCGGCGAGCGCGAGCAGCAGCAGGGCGCCAATCCAAAGACGGTGCAGCAGCACGCCGGCCAGCACCGCCAGGCCGACGAGGCCGCCGACCGCCGCCTGGAGCGCGAGGGCGGCAAGGCCGCTGGTGCCCCGCCCGCTCTGGCGGCCGAGGCGGGTGAGATCGAGCTTGCGCGGCAAATAGAGCGAGAGCAGGTTGCCGGCCGCGAAGTCGCATAGCGCGGCCAGCGCCAGGCCGGCGAGTGTCAGCACGACGATGACGGCGGAGGGCGGACGGCCGGTGAACAGCACGGTGAGGTAGATCAGCGCGGCTTCGGCGGCCAGAATCGCCGCGTAGGCGAGGTTCTTGCCCACGAAGATCTGGCGGAACGCCGCTGGGGAGACGAAGTAGAACTGGACGCCAGCGCCTTCGGTGCCGAGCGCGTTGAAGACCAGGTTGGTCAGCACCAGCAAGGCGTAGGCCATGCCCAGCGGAAAGCCGAACCCGGAGACCGCCAGGCGCACCTCGCCGCCGCGCGTCGCATGGGCGGCGGCGCGGAAGTGAAACAGCAGCAGCAGCAGCACCGGCATCGCCAGCGGGACGAACATCATCGGGCTGCGCGTGAGCACGCGCAGCTCCTTGCGCGCGACGGCGCCGGCGGCGCCGAGGCGGAAGGCGCGCGGCTCTCCTCGACGGGAGGTTCGCAGGGGGCGGGCGGCGGCCGCGGCGGGGTGGCGGCGGGAGAGCGCCGAGTCCTCCAGCAGCTCGCCGCGGAAGGCGGCGCGAATGCGGAGGTGGAGCAGCCAGCCGGCGGCGGCCGCCCAGGCGGCGAGCCCGAGGAGAGCGGCGAGGGCCAGCGGCGCCCGTGCGGCGAGCGCCTGCGGCGCCAGGCCGGGGGGCAGCCAGCCGGCGACCGGGCGCACCCCCGCCAGCCAGCGCGCCACCCCGCCGGCGCTGCGGCCGCGGCGGAAGAGCGGGCCGATGAAGTTGACACTGAAGATGGCGAGGAAGAACAGCAGCGCCAGGATTTCGCGCGTGCGGCGGCGCGCCAGCCAGCGCTCCAGCCAGGCGAAGACCATCTGCTCGAAAAGCACGTTCGCGGCCCAGAAGAGCGCCGCGGCGGCCAGCGCCCAGGGCAGGCGCGCGGGCGCGGCGGCGGCGACGCCGATCACCAGGCCGCCCAGGCACAGCGTGCCGACCAGCGTGGCGAGGTCCACCGCGCCGAAGGCGAGGCGGACGAGGAAGTAGGCGGCGTAGCGCAGCGGAAAGCGGGCGAGAAAACTGGTGTCGGGCGTGTCGGTGAAGGCGGAGGCGGCGAGCGGAAAGATCTGCCAGAAGGCGAACAGCAGCCAGAGCGGCAGCGCCAGCGCCTGCGGCCGGCCGGCCGCGAGGACGTGCCAGCCCAGGAAGGCGAAGCCGGCCGCCCCGCCCAGCCCGAGCACGGCGAACCAGAGGAAGGCCCAGGCCCGCGAGACCACCTCGAGCGCGCCGCGGGCGGTGCGTAGCGAGTTGCGCAGCAGGCAGAAGCGCACAAAGGCGATGGCGCGCAGCTGATCGCGGGTCCGAATCGCCGGCGCGGTCGGGCTCAGCTCAGCCATGAGAGCTCGGCCGGCGGGGCGGCGCCGGCGCCGACCAGGCGCAGGAAGATCTGCTCCAGGGTGAGCACCTCCGCCGCGGCGGGCCCCGAGTCCGGGCCGGGCGCGGCGGCGGCGACGCCGCGGCGCAGCTCGTCGAGCGAGCCCTGGGCGACCAGCCGGCCGTGGTCAATGATGGCGACGCGGCTGCACAGGCGCTCGACGATCTCCAGCACGTGGGAGGTGAGGAAGATGGTCGCGCCGCGGGCGATCATGCTCTGCAGCATGGCCTTGAGCGTGCCGGCGGCGATCGCGTCCACGCCCTCGAAGGGTTCGTCGAGAAAGAGCACGCGCGGGCCGTGGATGACGGCGGCGGCGAGCGCCAGCTTCTTCTGCATGCCGTGGGAGTAGTCGGCGACCAGCTTCCTGGCTTCGTTGCCCAGCTGCATGAACTCGAGCAGCTCGCTCGCCCGGCGCGCCGCGGTGGCGCGGTCGAGGCCATACATGCGGCCGACGAAGTTGAGGTGCTCGGCGCCGCTGAGCCGGGTGAAGAGCGCCATGTTCTCCGGCACCACGCCGATCTGGCGCTTGACCTCGGGGCCGTGGGTGAGGAGGTCGAGGCCGAGGACCTCGATCGCGCCGCTGGTGGGCGCGAGCAGGCCGGTGAGCATCTTGATGGTGGTCGACTTGCCGGCGCCGTTGGGGCCAAGGAAGCCGAAGAACTGGCCCGGAGCGACCGCCAGCGAGACGTTGTCCACCGCGGCAACGTCGCCGAAGCGGCGGGTGAGGGCGCGGGTGGTAACGGCCGGGGCGGCGTCCATCGCCGCAATGTTACACGAGTGGAAGCTGCCGCGCGCCGTTGACTGACTTGGGGCGGTCGGGGCGTATACTGCGCGCGAGGTGAGTTATGGCGACCTTGCGTCGGATTGAACCGGGTTCGGCCTTCAAAGTGGGCCTGCTGGTGTACCTGTTCTTCGGGATCATCCTGGCGGCGCTGATGGTCCCGGTCATGTTCCTGGTCGCGACGGCGGCGGCGGCGCGCATTCCGGGGGCGACGCCGTTCACGCCGGTCATGACGCTGCCGATGCTGCTCGTGATGCCGGTGGTCTACGCGCTGATCGGCGGCCTCACCGGCCTGATCGGCGCGGCGATCTACAACCTGATCGCGGGCTGGGTGGGCGGCTTGAGGATTGAACTAGACTGAGGGGATGCCCGCGGCGATTTCCCCGGCGAACCGCTTCGTTTCGCGCCGCTCGGCAGCGCTGGTGGCGGCGGGGATTCTCCTGAGCCGGATGTTCGGGCTGGTGCGGCAGCGGGTGTTCGCGCACTTTTTCGGCGAGTCGGAGGCGGCGGACGCGTTCAACGCGGCGTTCCGCATCCCCAACCTGCTGCAGAACCTGTTCGGCGAAGGGGTGCTGTCGGCCTCCTTTATCCCGGTCTACGCCGCGCTGCTGGCGCGCGGCGACGAGGACGAGGCCAAGCGCACCGCGGGCGCGGTGCTGGCGCTGCTCAGCCTGGCGACGGCGGCACTGGTGGTGGTGGGGGTGCTGGCGGCGCCCTGGCTGATCGAGATCATCGCGCCCGGCTTTCACGGCGCGAAACGCGCGCTGACCATCCACCTGGTGCGGATCCTGTTTCCCGGCGCCGGCCTGCTGGTGCTCTCCGCCTGGTGCCTGGGCATTCTCAACAGCCACCGGAAATTCTTCCTCTCCTACGCCGCGCCCGTGGTGTGGAACCTGGCCATCATCGCCACCATGCTGGGGTTCGGGCCGCACTACCGGCAGTTTCCGCTGGCGGCGATCGTGGCCTGGGGGGCGGTGGGCGGCAGCCTGTTGCAGGTGGCCGTGCAGTGGCCGGCGGTACGCAAGCTGGTGCGCGGCATTCGCCTCTCGGTGCGCCACCGCAGCCGGCACGTGCACGACGCGTTGCGCAACTTCGCGCCGGTGTTCGTCAGCCGGGGCGTGGTGCAGATCAGCGCCTACGTGGACACGCTGCTGGCCAGCCTGATGGCGGCGACCGGCGCGGTGGCGACGCTGGCGTACTCGCAGACGCTGTTCATGCTGCCCGTGAGCCTGTTCGGCATGTCGATCTCGGCGGCGGAACTGCCGGCGATGTCAGGGGCGGTCGGCGAGCAAAGCGAGGTGGCGCAGGCGCTGCGGCGGCGGCTGAACGCGGGGTTGCGGCAGATCGCGTTCCTGGTGCTGCCGTCGGCGGTGGCCTATCTGGCGCTGGGCAATGTCGTGGTGGCGGCGCTGTATCGCACCGGCGTGTTCGGGGCGCGCGATGTGGGCTACGTGTGGGGGACCCTGGCAGGGGCGAGCCTGGGGTTATTGGCCTCGGCGTTGGGGCGGCTGTATTCGTCGACGTACTACGCGCTGCGCGACACCCGCAACCCGCTGAACTATGCCCTGGTGCGGGTGGCGCTGACCACCGTGCTGGGCATCGTCGCCGGCCTGTGGCTGCCGGGCCGGCTGGGGCTGGCGCCGATCTGGGGCGTGGCCGGGCTGACTACGGCGGCGGCGCTGGCGGCGTGGGTGGAGTTCACCTTGCTGGTGCGCGGGCTGCGCCGCCGCATCGGCCGGACGGGCGTGCCGTGGGGGTTCATGGCGCAGATTGGCGCCGCAGCGGCCGCCGCGGCAGCGGCGGGGCGGTGGGTGTTCGTGGCGATGGGCCCGCACGGGCCGTGGACGACGGCGATCCCGGTGCTGGGCGCGTACGGCGTCGTCTACTTGGGCCTGGCGGCGGCGATGCGCGTGCCCGAGCTAGCGGCGCTG
The DNA here is from genome assembly GCA_027451805.1 of Acidobacteriota bacterium. Classification (GTDB taxonomy): domain Bacteria; phylum Acidobacteriota; class Terriglobia; order Terriglobales; family SCQP01; genus SCQP01. The sequence goes on along the minus strand of DAIDIF010000288.1, from coordinate 5,300 downwards.
GGGCGCCTCGCCCGCCGCGGCTGAGGGCGCGTAGCGGGCGATGACCCCGCCGGCGCCCACGGCCCAGCCGGCATCGGCGGCGGCGAAGGCGACCGCATTGAAGCCGGCGGCGCCGAGCGGCGACCACGTGGCGCCGCCGTCGCGGGAAATGTCGCTGCCGGTGGGGCCGACGGCGACGGCGGTGCGGCCCTGGCTGCCGGGCACGTAGGCGACGCCCGAGCGGTAGCCGCCGGGCGGGGAGACGGCTAGGCGCCAGCTCGCGCCGCCGTCGCTGGTGACGGCGGCGGCGTGGTTGCGGTCGCCCGGGCGGGTGTAGTCGCCGCCGACCGCGATGCCGAGATCGCCCTTCTTATCAAAGGCGAGCGAGAAGATGCCGGCGCCGGACCAGCCGGGCGCACTCAGCGGCGTATCAGCCACCGTCCAGGTGCGACCCTCGTCCGGGCTGCGGAACAGGCGGGCGCCGGAGCGCCCGCCGCTGGCGAACCAGGCCAGGCCGTGGGCGCCGGTCACCAGCGTGGTGCCGCTGGCGGCGAAGGCGCCTTCGCCGGGCAGCGCCGGCGGGGTGTCGGTGACCGCCAGCCAGTGGGCGCCGCCGTCCTCGGTGCGCAACAGCAGGAAGTGCCCGTTCCTCGGATCGCCCAGCGCCAGGCCGTGGTTCTTGTCCCAGAAGGCGAGATCGTCGAGAAAGAAGCCGGCGGCGCGGGTGGTGTTGCCGTACTGCTTCACCCAGGTGGCGCCGCCATCGTTGGTTTTGTAAATGCCGCCGTTGACGCCGACGGCAAGCGCGTAGGCGAGCCGGGCGCTGAACGCCTGGATGTCGCGGAAGTCGAGCGCCGCGGCCGCGGGCACGGCCAGGCGCGTCCAGTGCGCGCCGCCGTCGGTCGTGCGCAGAATCGTGCCCTGGCTGCCGCTCGCCCAGACGACTTTGGCGCTAACCGCGCTCAGCCCGCGCAGCGCAGCGCGCGTGCCGGAGTCCTGCGGCGTCCACGCGCCCGGGGCGGGCGCCGGCGCCGCGAGCAGGCCCGCGCCGGCAAACGCGAGGATCAGGCGGAGGCCGCGCATGCCGCATCATCGCATGCGGAGCCGCGGGCGTGGCTCCCCATTTTTGTCTCGTTCCGGCGGTGCGGCTACACTAGCCGGCATGCGAATGTCGTGGTGGGCCATGGCGTGCGCCGCCGGGTTGGCCGCGGCGCCGGCGGCGGCGCAATTCGCCGCGCCGCCGAATGCGGCGGCGGCGGTGCGCTACCAGGCGGCGAGCGGACGGATCGAGTTCGACTACAACGGCGGCGCCATCTTCCGCGGCTCGCTCTCCGGCCCGGCGCGGGTGACCGAGGAAGTGGGCGCGGGGCTGCGGGGCGCGATCTCGGAAAAGATCCGCATCACCGCGCGCGGCGCGGCGCCGCTCCAGCTGCGCGGCGTGCTCGCCGGCAGCCCGGAGGCGTTCGCGGCGGAGACCTACGGCGCGGCGCAGCGGCGCTTCGCGCTCATCCGCACCAGCTCCGGCCCGGATGCCAACCGGCGCAACCACGCCTTCTACGACCGGCGCTACGACTGGGTGCTGGAAGGCCCGCCGTCGGCGCGGCTCGCGCCGCGCAGCGCGACGCCCGCGCACGTGCGCTTCGCGCTCACCGCGCGCGGGACCATGCTGCTGTTCGTCTTCCACCCGCGCTATTACCAGAAAGTGCGCGGCCTGGTCTGGTTCCGGCCGTGGACGTACGCGGTCTGGAAGCAGCCGGTGGAGGGATGGAGCTCGTGGTGGGCCTACCGCGACGCGGTGACCGAGAGCGACGTGCGGGCGGTGGCGCGGCTGTTCGCGGCCAAGCTGCGCGACTACGGCTACTCGTACATCCAGCTCGACGACGGCTACCGCCCGCGCGACGGCTACCCGGCACAATGGACGGCGACCAACGCCAAGTTTCCCTCCGGCCTCGCCGGGCTGGCGAAGTTCGAGCGCGGCTTGGGGCTCAGGCCGGCGATCTGGCAGAACGTGGGGATTGACGACAGCGCGCTGGCGGTGGCGCACCCGGCGTGGTTTCTGCCCGGGCCGGACGGCAAGCCGGAGCGGGCGCGCTGGGTGGACTACGGCCTCAACGGCGCGAACCCGCGGGCGATCAACGCGGTGATCCGGCCGGCGTTCCGGCAACTGCACGCCTGGGGGTACGACTACGTCAAGGTGGACACGCTCCGCCATCTGCTCTACGACGCCAGCTATCCCGACCGGGCGTGGCTCAAGCGGCAGGGATCGAGCCCGGAGGTGGCGTTCCGCAACGTGCTGGGCGCGATCCGGCAGGAGCTCGGGCCGGCGACCTACCTGCTGGCGTGCTGGGGCGTGCTGCCGGAAACCATCGGCATCGCCAACGGCAGCCGGCTGGGCACCGACGGCTTCGGGCCGGCGACGCTGCAGCAGTACAACTCCTGGAACAACGTGGTGTGGCGCAACGACCCCGACCACGCCGACATCGGCGGCGCCGGCGAGAGCGTCATCCGGCCGGTGCTGACCTCGATGGCGGGCGCGCAGCTGCTGCTCTCCGATCCGGTCGCGGTCTACCAGCGGCCGGGCGAGCTGGAGGGAGCGAAGCGCGCCTCGCCGATCCTGTTCACGCTGCCGGGCCAGCTTTACGACTACGACCCCACCGCGGCCAACAACCTGCGCGACGGGCTGCGCAACACCGACGGCGGCACCAACCCGGGCCCGCTTGACGCCGAGCGCGAAGGCGCGGTGTGCCCCTGGTGGCTGATGGACATCGCGCGCCCGTTCGAGCGCTGGTCGGTGCTGGCGCGGCTGAGCTGGGGCGCGCTGCCCGCGGCGCGGGTGCGGTTTCGCGACCTGGGGTTGGAGACGGCGCCGCAGCGGCGCTACCTGGTCTACGAGTCCTGGACCAGGCGGCTGCTGGGCGTGTTTCGCGGCGGCTTCACGGCGCCCGCGCAGCCGGCCAAGGCGGCGCGCGTATACGCCATTCGCCGGCTGCTGGACCGGCCGCAGATCGTCTCCACCAACCGCCACATCACCCAGGGCGGCGTGGACCTGCTCCAGGAGAACTGGTCGGCGGCGGCGCGGCGCCTGAGCGGCGAGAGCGCGGTGGTCGCGCGCGACCGCTACCGCATCGTGCTGCACCTGCCGCGCGGCTGGCGGCTGGCGCGCGCCGCCATGGACGGCCGTGCGGCGACGGTGCGCGCCCGCGGCGGCGTGGTCACCGCCGCGTTCACGCCCGAACGCACCGGCACGATCGCCTGGGCGTTTGCGTTCGCGCGCACTGCGGCGCGTTGACGGGGGAGCCGCCGCCGCCGGCGTGCGGTATAATAGTGAAACTCACTACTTGAGCCCATGCCGAGGGAGATTTCCATCACCGCGACCGAGGCGAATCGCCGGTTTTCGGAGCTCTTGCGCGGCGTACGCGCGGGCAGGAGCTACACCATCACCAGCCATGGCCGGGCGGTGGCGCGCATCCTGCCGGGCGATGACGGCGGCGTCGAAGCCAAGCGCCGGGCGCGGGCGCGGCGCGAACTGCTGGAGCACCTGCGCGCGCGCAAGCCGCTCCACGTGGAGCCCTGGACGCGGGACGAGCTGTACGACAGGTAAGGCGTGAGGCTGGCGTTCGACACGAACCTGCTGGTCTACGCCGAAAGCGGCGGCGGTTCCGCACGCTCGCGCCGTGCGCGGGAGATGGTGGAGCGCCTGCCCGAGGCCGTCGTCTCCGCCCTCACGCTCGGCGAGTTGTATCGCGTTCTCGTCCGCAAGGCCGCTTGCCGTCCGGTCGAGGCGCTCGCGGTCGTGCGCCGCTGGCGCGCCCTGCTGCCGGTCCTGGACCTGACCGCAACCGCGATGGATACCGCGTTGGAGCTCGCGGTGGCGCACCGGCTGGGCGTGTGGGATGCGGCGCAATTGGCGGTGGCGGCCGAGGCCGGGTGCGCCGCGTTGGTGTCCGAGGATATGCAGGATGGGTTCGCCTGGCGCGGCGTCACCGTGGTGAACCCGTTCGCACCCGAGCCGCACCCGCTGCTGCAAGCGGCGCTGGACGACAGGGCGTGAGCGCGACGGCGGCGCGGGGATTCGCTCCCCGAGCCGCCGTTGCGCTTGCGGTTGCCGCGCGGCCTACTTCGGCTGCACGTTGTCGGAGGTGGTGATGAAGTGCTGCACGTCGTGCATCAGGGCGGCGCGCGCGACCGCGTCCTGATAGATCATGTGGCCCACCTGGTAGTGGGTGACGGTGATGTTGTTCTGGATCGCCGGCGGCAGGAAGAGATGGTGCATGCTGTACATCGCCTCGTAAAAGGGGCAGGCGAAGTCGTAGTAGCCGGTGGCCAGCAAGAGCTTCATGTAGGGATTCTTGGCAAAGGCGGATTCGAGCAGCTGGCTCATGTTGTCGCTGACGTCGAAGCGCCAGCGGTCAATCCCGCCGCCATAGAGGTCGTCGGTCTTGTAGCCGAGATCGTCGCGCACGTACTGGGTGAACATCTGGGTGTAGACCGGGCGCTGGGTCCAACTGGCGTCGAAGTCCGAGCGCTGCTCGCCGGGGACGCGGTTGAAGGCGGTCATACGGCCGTCGAGGCGGCCGATGATCTCCTTCTTGCCGAGCAGGAGCTGGGAGTCGAAGAGCGAGGAGCTGATGCGCAGGTTGTAATCGTCGATCAACTGCGCCGGCAGGCCAGTGAACCGCGCCAGTTGGGCGATCGCCTGCTGGCGGGCGGTGCCCTGCAAGGCGTCGCCCTGCTCCAGGTCAATCATGTACTGGTGCGAGGCGAACTGCTCGGACTGCTGCACCACCTGCTCGAGCGTCAGTTTCTGCAGGTCGGGCGGCAGCATGTGGTGATACCAGGCGGTCGCCGTCATCGTCGGAAGGAAGAGCACATTCGGCAGGTCGTTGTCGGGCGACTCCTCGAGCGTGTGCATGTCGAGCACGCTGGAGAGCAGGATCACGCCGTTGAGCGCGATGCCGCGCGCGGTGAGGTAGCCCGCCAAGCCGGCCGAGCGGAAGGTGCCGTAGCTTTCGCCGGCGAGGTAGAGCGGCGAACTGTAGCGGTTGTAGTTGGTGAGGTAGAGGCGGATGAACTCGCCCAGCGACTGCAGGTCGCCGCTGACGCTGGAGAGGTTGTAGAGCGCCTTGGCGTTGACCGCCCGGCTGTAGCCGGTGCCGCAGGGGTCAATGAATACCTCGTCGGTGAACGGGAGCCAGCTCTGCTGGTTGTCCACCATGTGGTACGGCGGGGCGGGCAGGGTGCCGTTATTGTTGAGGACGATGCGGCGCGGGCCGAAACCACCCATGTGCACCCAGATGGCGGGCTCGCCGGGGCCGCCGTTG
>DAIDIF010000287.1 GCA_027451805.1 Acidobacteriota bacterium | reverse complement strand
GGCGGCCGCCGTCGCCTCCCGCCGCTGCCATGCTGTCGTCCGAGAAGTTTGCCTCGTCGTCATCGTCGGCCATCGTTCGCTGAGGGGGCGGTGCACACGCCGGGGCTGCAAAGCGCACTCGGCCTCGGAGCGGGGAAAAAGTGCACAAGGGGGGGGGGCAACAGCAACTCACTTTACCGCCCGCCCTTCCTTTTTTTCCCGTCTGGCGCCCCAAACTTTGGAAATTCTGCGCGTGGAAACTCCATTTTTTTCCGTTGGCCGAGGCGCCGTGGGCGCGTCCGGTCCGGGGCGCTGCCGATCACCGCCCCCCCCCGCTTTTTTCATCGTGCAAGGAGGCCCGCGCGCCTGCATGGAGCCCGTGGGTCGCGCCGCCGCGACGCACAAACGGCATAACCGCGAGACCAACAATATCCGCGGAATCCTGCTTGCCAAGCAGACCCGAGAAGAGTACGAGCGTTTCGGCAACAAACAGGCTGCCGACCTGTGGCTGCGCGAAATGACGGCGAGGCGGGTGGGCGCCCCCCGAGTGACGCTCTTGTCGTTCTTTCGTGACCTGCGCACCAGCAAGCCCGACCAGCCGCCCGACTCGTTCTTTGCGCTGTTGCCCGATGACGTGTTTCAACTGTTCCTCGGGCGCCTCGTCACCGGCATGCACGTTTCCACACGGAACCCTCCGTCCGGATTGCGCCCTCCTGCCATCGAGGCGCCCGAGTGTATGCCGCACCTCGCCGGCGAGTTTATCGCCTACGAACGCTCCCTACCAACTGGCGTCGACGAGCCGGAAGCCGAGAGCCGCGCGGTCGCGCTGTTTGCGTGCCCCAAGTGCATGCGCAGGGACGTGCCGATCGCGGCCGTCGAGGCCGCGCCGGGTTTCGCCTCCGGGCTGGTCGCGCGCCTGCGGACGTGCTACGAGTGCCTCGTGAACCGGCTGGCCAACCGCGTGTTGTTTTCGCCGGACGAGCTCGCAAAGCGCGAACTCGTGTCGGCCATCTTCCGCTTCCGTGCGAACGGCCCGCCGACGCATGCCGTGGAACGCACCTGTTGGGAGTGCGCCACCCGGGTGCTCCGACCGGGAGACCGCTGCTTCGCGCGTGTCTACGACAATATGCGCCACTCAAATCGCCCCTTTTGCGTCGATTGCGCCACGGCCTACGGACTATCCACGGAGCACTGCTCATTCTGCACCGCGTACGACCCCAGCGTGATCGTCGTGGCAAACCGCGGCCTGTTCCTGTGTCGGGCTTGCGTCTGCAAGTTGATGCCCACGCACGAGAAACTCGTGGCCGTGCGGAGTGAGCAGCGCGCGCTCGCTCGTGCATGTGCGATTCACCCGCACGTGCGCTTTACGGAGGCCTGCAAGTTGTGCGCAAGAAACGCCAAATTGGAGGCAGCCACCATGCGGCGCAAGGCGAAAGAAGCGGCCCGCGCGTTGCGCACGGCGCAAACTCTTCCGCCTCATCATCGTCGTCTCGTGCGGCACCGAGCTATCAAGCGCGCCCGCGTCGGGCACGAAGCACCGGCGGCCGCCGCCGGTGGTGACGACGGCGATGCTGCTGCTGCAGACGAAGATGATGACGACGAGGATCAACCGGGTGGCTCTGAGTCGGAGAGTTCCGGCGGCGAGGACTGAGCGGCCATCGGTGTGCCGCGGGTCTGGATGAAAGTGAATATGGATTTCTTTTTTTTCGTTCATTCGCCGTGCCCGTCTGTGCGGACCAGCTGAAGTTTAGCCAGTGGCGTGATGCCGCCGCCGATGCGGGGCCTTTCGCGGTCGCCGGTGTCGCTGCCGCCGGCCCGTGTATTTGCGCCGATGCTGCTGCCGCTGGCGCTGGCGTCGACGCGCGGTTCGTCGAGGCTCCGCCGGCGCGTCGGTTCCACCCGACAGTGGGCGGGGCGCGGCTCGTCTAGGCTGAGCCGGCGCGTGCCCCCGGGCACGCGCCAGGGCTGGTTCGCCAGCACCAGGGCGGCGGGCACCACGGCGAAGCGCTGGCGCATCCAGGCGGTACTGCACAGGAACGCCTTGCGGTCGGCCTCGAGGGCGTGCGCGCCCCAGAGCGGCGCGCCCTCGCGCGTCTGGAGCGCGTCCACGGTCTGCAGGATCTGCCGAATGATGAACAGCTGCGTGCAGGGATTGGTGAGTTCCACGTTGTGGCAGTTGACGCAGAGCACGTAGTAGGCGCCCACGACGCTCGGGTCGGTGCCCGAGTGATAGAGCGTGTCGGCGGCGCGCTTCTGGGCCATCCAGAAGGCCCGCAGGTTGTCAAACTCTGCCCGATCCTCCGGCGCGCGCTTGCTGCGGTACGCGTCGCAGATGGCCGCGTAGGTGCGTTCCTCAAAGTAGAGGTACACGTAGAGCGTCGAGTGCGCCGGGCACGCCGCCGTGAACTCGCCCCAGTGCGTGTCGCCCAGCGCCTCGAGCGCCATCAGCGCCCACGGGCCGAGCAGCGGCAGCTCGCGGTTGGCGAGCTCGGCCACCCGCGTGGCGTCCAGGATGCTGTGGCCAAAGACCCGCATGCGCGGGCCCGGGGCGGCGCGTCGGCCCGCGCCGCGCGCCGACGCGCGCAGGCACGCCACGCTGCGGCGCAGCTCGAGCGTGTGCAGCGTCAGCGCAATCGCCGACAGGTCCTCCGGGGGGCGCGCGTCCTGGTGCATCGTCTCCGAGGCGGTCGCCACCAGCGGGCGCCTCGGCGTGCTCAGCAGCGGCTGTGATGCGCTCATGCCCAACAACTCCCCGCCGGCGTCTTCCGGCGGGTCGATGCGGCGCGCGGTGCGCACCGCGCGGGGCGTCGAGACCGGCGCGCCGCCCCGGCGGGCAATGCCGCTCGCGAGCGCGCCGAGGCACTCGCGGCGCTGCGCGTTGCAGGCGTCCATCGTCAGTAGGGTCTGCGCCGGGGTGGTCTGCGGGTTGCGCGAGCCCGCGAAGCGGAAGCCTGGCGAGCGGCGCGCCAGTTCCTCCGCTAGTTGGTCCACGCCGACGCAGGCCGGCCCCGACAGCACGAGGTTCACGTCGTGTCCGCGCGCCGCCAGACGGTGCGCGAGTTCCAGGACCGCGGCGGCCTCATCGTCTCGGAACGCCGTCGTTGGGTCAACGGCGGCGTCCGGAGCGCCCGTACGCCCTCGCGGCGAGCCGGCCGGCAGTGCATCGCCCACCGCCGACGCGCCCGACGAAGATGACTAGTCGTCGGCGCGCCCGCTCTCGCCGGACGCCTTCGCCTTGCCGACCGAACCGCCCATAACGTTTCGGTGCGGTGTGAGCACAGCCCCCGTTTTCCACTCCCCCAAAAACCACACACGGGGACGATTTTAGATGCCACCGGGTGTGAAATAACCCGCGGCTCCGCGCCAATGCGCCACACACCCCCCGGGGTGTGGGGGGGGGCGGGGGCGAGGGCTTGGACCGGGGCGTGGGCAGCAGTACCAGCAGTAGCAAGGGGGGGGGAAATCACGTGCCCTTCTTCTCGAACCGGTCCGAGTCGGGCCCGGCCTGCTGCCGGTGCGCCGCCTGCACCTGAAGGGCGCGCAGGTTGATGGTGAGCTTGGCCTGCATGACGTTGGCGATGCTCACAGCGAGGCCAAAGCAGATTAGCACGTGCGCGTAGGTGAGGCCCACGGCCAGCCAGCGGGCCCAGGCCGCCTCAAAGTGCAGCCAGTTGGTGATCGCCGCGGTGGTGGCCAGGGTGAGCACGACGCCGATGAAGGTCCAGCAGATCAGCGTGGCCAGCTGCAGCCAGCGCAGGCCGCCCCGCGTGCCTCGCAACAGGATGGCAGCGGCCGCGGTGGCCTCGAGCAGCAGCGTGACCACGTACAGGCCGCCCATCGTCACGGAGCCGGCCAGCGCGAAGCAGAGGAACACCACGATGTGCATCGCGGTGCCGAGCGCCGCAAAGAAGTAGCCCGAGATCGCAAAGTAGTGCGACTTGAGCCGCGCCGTCTCGATCGAAGCGCGCGTCGCGGACACGTCCAGCGTGAGCACCTGTGCGTGGCCTTGCGAGCCATCGTCGAGGGCGCGCGGCGGATCCGCGCGCAGCGGCAGGTGGCGCGTTGGGTTCAGCAGCGGCGTGCCCGCGCCGCTTGCGTGGAATGCCGGGGGATGGTTGGGCAGCGGCGCCGGCGCCGGCGGCAGAGGCAGTTGCGGCCGCTGCTGCGCGTCCACCGCCTCCGTCTCCAGCCCCGTCGCGTCCAGCTCGAAATACTGGTCCGAGTACACCAACGGCCGGCCGTTGTCGCCGCCGGGCGCGCCGAGACCCTCGGCGCTTGGGTCGTCCTCATAGTACACGCCGCGCGCCGCCATGGGCGTGGTCGCGCACGCACACACCGCAAAGCGGGCCGCGCGGGGCGTTTGATTTTTTTCTTCTTTCGCTGGAGGCGTATGCACCCCACGCTCGCGAGGGGGGGGGGTGGTTTTCCCCGCAGGGGCGCACTTTTTTTAGCTCGAGACGGAAAAAGCGGGCGGCGTCGGCCTTCTTTTTTCCCCCGCCCGCCCGGGCCGACGCCCTTCTCACCGATATCCCTCCACCCACCCCCGGCCCCGCCCCGCGAGGGTGGGACCCTAAGATCGCCATGAACGGCAGCCGCGGCCAGTGCTCGCCGCCTGGGGCAGTTGCTTCGTGGGACCGGGTGCCAGGCAGTGGGAGCGGCAGCGCCACGCCGCCACTGGGGCTGCGCGTCTCCAGTTCGAGCGTGCTCTCGCTGATCCTGGACGAGACGTCGCTGCACAATGGCTCCGGGGACGACGTGCCCGATCTTGGTATCTGGAAGACGCTCCGGGTGGCGCGCGATCTGCTGCCCGGCGTGGCGATCGACCGGCACACGCCGGTCGATTGGGTCGCCTCGCACACGATCGGCCTGTGGTACGCCACCCAGGAGCGCGAGGCGCTGCACGCCGGTGGGCACGGCCACACACCACTACTCAGCAACCTGATGCCGTGGGGCGCGTGCCTCCCGGTGCCCATCTACGACTGGGAGGCCTTCGTGCGCCAGCCGATCGGCGCGTGGCTCGAGTGGCTGCCCCGCTCGGTGGCGCACCCGTACCGCTCGCTGCTGTTCTACACGATCGACGTGCCCGAGCCGGACGAGCGCCTGTCGGGCGACGACACGCGCGACGGCGCGGACGTGCCCGTGTACGACATCAACCTGTACTTCCCCGTGGAACTCGCCGACATCCAGGGGCAGCCCGCCGCGCGCCTGCCGGACGCCGCCTTCTTCCAGCAGTTTGCCGGGCGCGGCAACCAGCGCGTGCTGTGCAACTCGCGCGCGGACCGACCCACGCTGGAGGCGTGGAACGTGATGTACGCGGGCGAGGTGATCGAGCTGGGCATGCACTTTCGCCCGGAGGCGCTCTGTGCCCTTGACGCCGACCCGGTGCGCATGCGGCGCTTCGGGAGCGCCTACGTGCGGGCGCTGGCCGACCTGATGGCGGCGGACCGCGAGGGCGCGATCCCCGCGTCGTTCCGCGCGTGCGTCGAGCGCGACTACTGGGCGCTGCGCCGCGGCATGGACCCGGCCGAGTTTCGCGCGGCGGACGCCATGATGCGCCTCGTCACGCTGTTTGCCGTTCTGCTCCTGCCGCCCGGCGGCGGCGGCGCCGCCGCACGGCGCCTGGAGGCCGCGCTGGTGCGCATGGTGCGCAGCGAGTTTGAGCTGGGCTGGCCCACCGAGACGGCCGTGCTCGACCTGCTCAACTGCCACGGTCTGGACACCGGCCGCGTGCCGCGCGCCTACATCGTCGGCGACGCGGCCGGCGCGGCCGCCCCGGCGTCGTCGTCCTCGTCGGTCGCCTAGGCGTCGACCGCGCCGGCCGCCGCCAACAACAAGCTGCGCGAGACGTTCCTCTCGATGCAGCCCACCAGCCGCCGGGAGCTCGCGGGCGCCTACCGGCGCGGCATCGAGCACGACGCGCTGCCCAGCTTTGGGCGCGGCGTGGACGAGCGCCACGCGGACCTCGCGGCGCTCTCCGCCAAGCGCGACGGCCTCGGTACCCTGGGCACCTGGGTGAGGACGCCGGCGGGCGCCATCGCACACCGCGTGGGCGAGGGCGCGGCGGCGGGCGAGGCGTTTGTGCTGGCCAACGGCTACCCGGTGCGGTACTTCTTTGTGCGCCGTCGGGGTGCCGCGGCGCATGCGCACACCGAGCTGGCCCGCAAGCTTCACGAACAGATGCGCCCAAGTCCCGGCGCGCCCGAGCTGTGCCCGCAGACGGCGGCGCTGGCCGGCGGCCTGGAGCTCGTCGTGTACCCGAGCATCGTGCTGGTCTCGCTGGAGGCGCTGCACACGGTGATGCGGGCCGCTCGCGCGCCGCCAAGCGAGCACCACGCCGTCGGGTTTGGCGAACTCTGGCGGACCCTGCCACCGCTCGCGGCCGACCTGTCGGCCGCCGCGCTTGCGCTGATCGACCCGCAGCCGTCGGTGCAGAACGCGATGCTGGGCATACGCGCCACGCTGCTCACCAACGCGGTGACGGAGCGCACCGGCGGCGGCGCCGAAGGCACGCGCTACGCCTACAGCGGCGAGATGCTCCAGCGGGCCTGCACCGAACTGCGGCGACTGTACCTCTCAGGTGCGCACCCCACGTGCGCGCTGGGGCGCCGCGGCGGCGGCGCCGCCGCCGCCGCGGACGGGATCCTGCCGCCGCGGGTGTGCTGGCTGCGCCCGGGCACCGAGGTGTGCGCCGTGCCGGTGGAGACGCTGCCGGACGACGCGCGCGTCCACCTGCACGCGTTGCCGAGCGTGGAGCGCTTCGCGCAGGACTCGGACGATTACGGCAGCGCCATGGTGCTCGGCTACCGCGACGTGCCCTTCATGCTCGCGGAGCAGGTGCGCCGCGTGGTGCGCGACAACTGCGAGCGCTTCGCTGGAGAGTACGGCGGCCGCTTCGAGACCTTTGTGCGCGGTGCCTGGGGCATACAGGAGCCGCACAACGTGTTGCGCATGGCGCAGGGCATCGTCCAGACGCTGTTTCACGGCGGCCCGGCGGACGCGCTGTTTGCCAGCGGGCCGGCGCCCCCGCCTTTGATCGCCGCGGCCGCGGCCGCGGACGAGGCGGCCGATGACCGCGCGGCGGAGCTGGACGACCGGGCCGACACGCTGCGCGACATCGAGGACGGCCTGGCGGCGCTGAAGCGCCGGGCGACCGCGCTGCGCGACGGGCCCGAGCTGGCGCCGGGTGCGTCGATGGCGGACGCGCTCGCTGCGGAGCAGCAACAGCAGCAACAGGCGGCGGCGGGCGCCGCCGCCCCGCTGACCGCGGGGCAGGCGTTCCAGCGCGCCACGGCGGGCGCCTCACAGCGGCAGTTCCGCTTCGGTGCCCTGCGGGAGGAGCAGCGCGCGCTGGAGCCGCTGCTCGACTTTTTTCGGCGGTACCGCGACCGCTTCATCCAGCGCCTCTGGGAGAGGCCGCCGACGGACCCCAAGACCAGCATCCACTGCAGCCAGGTGCCGGACCGGGCGCCCGACCCGCGCTTCCCGGGCTACGTGCCGCCCCGGGGCGACTGGACCTGGATCGACCGGCACACGGGCGTGGGCGGCCTGGGGCCGTTCACGCTCATGGGCTACACGTACGCGTTCCTCGTGGGCCGCAGCGGCTACACGGAGGGGCCCGCCACCGGCGCGGCCAGCAACACCCACTACCACCCGGACGGCGTGCGCATCGCGGACATCATCGCGCTCAAGGCGCGCTGCAAGGAGCAGAAGAAGGGCGGCCTCGAGTTTGTCGGCGGGCTGCTCGAGCTGGTCGCGGAGGCCTCCGCGCGCCTGCCCGAGCCCTGCGAGTCCTTCACGGCCTG
>DAIDIF010000286.1 GCA_027451805.1 Acidobacteriota bacterium | reverse complement strand
CGGCCGGCGCGCGGCTCAGCCAGGCGGGCGCCGGCGACGGGTACTTTGCGGGATCGGAGAAGGCCTCCAACGGAAGCGGCTCGTCGTCGGGTAGACCCAGCAACACGAGGAGCAGCGCCGTCGGCGGCAGGAGCACCAGGCGCTGGCCGACGGGCGCGTCGCTCTCCAGGCGATTGAAGCCGAGTATGTAGCCGGTGGGGCGCACCCTGGAGGTGAACAACAGGTGCAGCTCGGCAAGGCTGCGGTTCAGCGAGGCAAGCATCAGCCGCAGCGAGTCGTGGCCGGCGGCCACCACTGCCTCGGGGGTGCGTATCACCAGCCAGCGCGCGCGGCTGCTGAGTTCGGGCGGTGGGGGCGCCGCTCGAACCCGCTCGGTGAGCACCACATCCGGATCGTCGCTGGTGCGGTACAGCACGTAGCGTCTCATCGCCCGTTCGCCGCCGGCGCTGGAACGTGCCCCCGGAGCGAGAGTTTTTAGCGTCGGTGCCAAAATTCCAGTTGCGCCGGCGGGCGGCGCGTCGCCGCCATCAATTTTTTTCCCGCGGGGCTCGCTCGCTGTGAGAGAACAGTGCGGCGTGATTTTTTTCCCCCGCAACTCAGTGCACCGCACGCCCCGACCGCGCGCGCCACGCCTCCCTGGGTTTCCCCCCGCGCGCTCACACACACCCACCGAGGATCCGTTTTTCGATGAGTCAAAAGGCACAGAACGGCGCCGATTCGGGCGACGAGCACGAGGCGGCGCCCGAGATGGACACCACCGGCGCGGACGAGACGGTCGCCAACGCGGGCACCGACAAGGCCCGGCGCCGCGGCGGCGGCGGCGGCGGCGGCGGTGGCGCCAAGCGCTCGGCGGCCACGCCGCTCGCGGAGCGCTCGTTCGCGGCCTTCTTCGCCAAGCCCGTGGTGGCGCGCGCGGCGAAGCTCGCCAAGGTCATGGGCGCGCTCCCCAAGGACCACGCGCAGATCGTCGCGCTCGACACGGCGGCCTACACGACGCCGTTCTTCATGCGCGGCTCGGACATGGGCGCGGAGGGCGACTACGAGCTGCTCTTGCGCCACGAGGAGGAGGCCGTCGTCGCGCTGGAGGTCGCCCACCCGCCCGAAGAGTACACCGACGAGGGCGAAGCGGACGGCGACGGGGACGGCGACAAGGCCGCGCCGCTCGTGCCGGGCTTCACGACGCCGACGCCCAAGAAGCACGACGCGGCCTACCCGGCCTGGCTGGCCGAACTGTTTGGCGCGGACGGCACCGCCTTCTTCAGCAGCCTGCACGTGAACGTCGTCCGCCACCGCGAGTCGGGCGCCAAGCACTGGGTGGTGAACGCGACGCGCCTGCCGGGCGCCGGCAAGGTGTTCATGCGCTCCGTCACCAAGAAGGCCGCGCTGGTGGACCGCGGCGCCAAGGTGGGCCGCGAACGGCTCGCCACCCTGCTCGCCGCCAGCCAGGAGCGGTACGCCGAGGCGCTCGTGACGGACCCGGACACCGCGCGCACCAACGACGACGAGCACCTCTACGTGGAGCTGTCCAGCAACCGCGACGTCTCGTGCTTCCCCTGCGAGCGCGCCTTCCTGGCCGGCATGCCCGTGGAGATGATACTCGCGCGCGCCGACATCACCGGCTACGTGTCGCCGCGCCACCTGTGCAACGTGATCGTCGCGGCGCTCAAGCGCAGCGCCAGCCGCGCCAACAAGTCGGCGGCGGCGAGCGCCGGCGGCGGCGGCGAGGAGAGCGCCGCGGCCCCGCCGTCCAAGCGCGCCCGCGCCGAGGGCGCGCAGCAGCAGCAACACGGCGCCGCGAACGGCGCCGCCAAGAAGACCAGCAAGGACGCACGCGCCGAGGCGACCGCGCTCAACGTGCACCTGCCGGTGGCGCCCGCGCGCCGCGCGGGCGACTCGGACGACGACGGCGACGCGGAGGGCGCGGACGACCTGCCGGACCCGGACGCGCCCGCCGAGAGCGTCCTGGAGGCGGCCGCGGCCAACGTTGTGGACTTTGAGTCGATCGAGCAGATCGAGGCGCGCTTCTCCAAGGATATTGCGGCGGTCGTGGCCGACTTTGACAATAAGGCCGCGGCCACCGCCGCGCTCACCCGGGGCATCAGCCCGGACGGGCTCATCCCGGAGGCGCTGGTGGCGCGCGTCAAGCCGGAGCGCGCCGAGGCCGTGCTCCGCTTCCTGGGCGCGACGGCGCCGGGCGGCGCCTGCCGCGAGGTCGTGCAGGCGCTGCTGCTGCCGCCGGACGAGGGCAAGCGGGCGGACCGCATCGTCGAGACGCTCAACGCCGTTGCGAGCTGCCTCGCCGCCAAGAGCGACGCGCTGGCCAACGCGCCCCCCGAGAAGCTCCGCGCCGAGTTTGACGCGCTCATGGGCCTCTTCGCGGCCGACCAGGCCCGGGCCCCGTGGCGGCAGCAGTTCATGCCGGAGGGCAAGCCGCTCGACACCAGCGAGATGCTCAAGAAGTACGCGCATCCGCAGACCAGCCCGATTGCGCGCGCCTTCTTCATGCCCGGGCTGCTGGCCGGCGCCGTGTGCGCCGCGGACCACTACCTCAAGCAGATGTATCAGCTGGGCGAGCGCTTCCGGCAGCTCACTGAGCACTACAACGCCTCGCTGCAGGGCTCGTCCAAGGCGGTGTCCGACGCGGTCGCGCGCGCCAACGTCCAGCTCGCGCTGCTGCAGAAGAAGCTGCAGGAGCGGGCCGCGAGCGAGAAGGCCGCCGTCGTGCAGGAGCGCGACGACGCGCAGGCCCAGCTCGTCAACGCCAAGGCCGAGCTGCAGCGCCGGGCCACGCGCATTGAGGAGCTCGAGGCCAAGCTCCGCGAGGCGACCGCCCGGGCGGCGGCGGCGCCCGCCAAGTCGGACGGCAAGCGGCCGGCGGCCTCCGCCGCCGCCGATGCGGCGGAGGAAGGCGGCGGCGGGGCGACCGCGCCGGCCACCAAGAAGGCGGCGGCCGCGCCAGCCAAGCCCGCACCGCCCGCCGCCGCCGCCAAGCCCGTGCCCAAGACGGTGCCCAAGCCGGTGCCCAAGCCGGTGCCCAAGTCGGTGCCCAAGGCGGCGCCGGAGCCGCCCGCGGACCACGAGATGGCGCCCGCCGCGGTGAACCAGGACGATTGCTTCTGAGACGGCGCTGATTTCATTTCTCTCCCCCGCCCCGCCCCGCGCCCAGCAATTAACTCTGTCCGAACGGCAAACGCAAGCTCGTTACTATCATTCGGGCGTGTCGCCCCGTGCGCACGATACAAGGCACCAGCCGTATATGTCCTTGACACACCAGACGTAGTCTTCGCAATCGGGCTGCGTGCACGGGTGCTTGCCAGTGTAGCCCTCGGGGTATAGCTGTAGAATAGGCTCGGGCTGGTAGGTGCACCAGCGACCCTTGTACTTGCACACGTTTGGGTAAGACATTTGCGCAGAATGGAAAAAAACGCCCACCAGAGCGCCTTGCCGGTCTCTGGGGCAATGAAGTCACCTCCAGAGTCTGTTTATAGACGTTGCGCCAATGAGTCTGATACGAACCGCTCGAGGTGGCCTCCGCAAAACGCCGCGCCGCACGTCTCGTGGCAAATGGAACGGCGCCTCGTCCGTCGCAATCGCACCGCACACCCACGGGGCGCGGCCCGGGCTGATTTTTCCCCTCCCCCCCCGCCCCCACCACGCCACACGCGCGCCGCGGCCGCTGTCTGACGGCGTCGTTGTTGCTGGGCGGGTGGTGGGGTGTGCGCGCAGATGTCTCTGGCCGCCAAAGAGCACACGGCGCTCGCACAGCTCTTTTCCGATGCGGACGCCGCCCGGCAGCTCATGGCCGCCGCGTCACCGCGGGTGCAGGCCGCGGCGGGCGCGAGCGACGAGGCCGAGGCAGTGCACCTGCTCTGGGCGCTCATTGTCAGGCACCGGAGGGCGAGCGCATCAAACGGCAGGAGCGCCCGGGGTGCGCACCCGAGCGTGCCGCGCAGCGTGGAGGACGCGCAGGCGCTCGGCGAAGCGGAGGGGGCGTTCGCCTCGCGGATCGCCGATCACCCGCTGTGCGGCTCGGCGTGCACCTGGCAGAGCCTTGAGAGGCGTCAGCCGTTCGTGGACCCGCGCCCGGGCGGGCTGCGGGCGCAGGCCAGCGGGCGAGTCTATGTGTGCACCTACTCGGGGCGCGTGCATGTGTGCACCGGCGAGAGCGAGTGTGTGCCGTACCTGCGCGCGGTGCACGGCTCGTACGTGTGCGCCGTGTCGGGGGAGACCCGCGGCCAGGTGATCAGCGTGGCCGCGCCGGACGCGGACCGCGCCACGCTGCGGCAGGCGCAGGACCTCACCGTGGGTCCCAGCCGCGCCGCGCTCGCCACGCGCCCGCCCCCGGGGCGCTTTGGGCGCCCCGGGGTGCTCGGCAAGCGCACCCGGGCCGCGGCCGGCCCACCCGCGCCCCCGCAGCGGTACGCGCCGGGCAGCGCCGCCGACAAGTTTGCGAACGCGGTGGACGCGGAGGGCGCGCCGCTGTTCCGCGCCGCCGCCGGCGCCGGCCCGGACGCGTGCTACGGCGAGGCGCTGGTGCGCTTCGCCGTGGCGAGCGTCAGCGAGACCAGCCGGGGGGACGCACGCGCCTGGTGCAGCCTGCTGCTCTTCGATCCGCAGACGATGGGCATCCACGCCCAGCTGCGCCACGAGTCGACCCGCCGGCTGGAGGCGAGGCTGCAGGCGATCGTGCCGATGTACCAGCGCTGGCCGGGCTACTGCACGGCGTACGCGATTCAGCAGGCCTACGCGCACCACCGCCCGCACCTGGACCGCATCATGTGGCTCAAGTGCGCCACGGACGCGGTGCGCCGCCAGGTGGTCGACTACTGCGCCGCCGCCGTGATGCACGTCTGGAAGGCGATCGAGTGCACGCCCAACTGCTGCAAACTGGGCCAGTACGACGGCGGCCCCACCAGCAAGCGGCACCGTGCCTCGGTTCAGTTGCGCAACTTTGCCGTCGCCATCATGTACATGCTGCTGGACGGCCACGTGATGCCCTTCTGGTACGACGCCGACACGCGCCTGGTGCTGCCCGAGCAGACCGGCGCGGACCTCGCTGCCCGGCAGGTGCCGAACAGCAGGGGCGACGGCCCGCGGGCGGTCAAGGCGCGCATCGAGTTTGTGCCGGCGCACCCGTGGCTCGCCGTGCTGCTGCTGGAGCAGAACCTGGTGCGCCTGCTCGACTTTGACGCGGTGCTGGTGCGGCGCGGTCAGTCGGCGCGCAGCCCGCAGGGCCAGGCGGCGCACGCCGAGTCCTCGCGCTTCAAGGAGCGCATCGTGACGATCACCGGCCAGATCAGCCAGGCGTTCCGATCGCTCTGCGACGGGGCGCGCCTCAGCGTGGACCAGCTCGAGCAGTATCGCCTCGCGCGATACTTAACCGTCATGGACTTTGGGCCGGTGCCCGCGGTGGTCCTCACGCGGCCCGAGACGCTCGCGCCCACGGTCGGGCCCGCCCGGCCGGGCGCATGAACGGTGCGGCGGCGGCATCAGCCGCCGATGACGGCGACGACGACGAGGGAGGACCCGTCAGCGAGGGGCCGCCGCGCGAACGGGGGCCGCGCACCGGCCGCTGGAGCGTGGCGCTGGTGGCCGTGTGCGGCACCACGGCGAGCGGTGCCGCGCGCCGCTACACCGAGGTTTTTGTGACCCTCAGCGTCGGCGACCTGTACCTGGCGACCAGCGCGGCGGGCGCCACCAGCAGCCGGCTCGGCTTTGACCCGGTCACCACCCAGTCGCTCACGCTGCGCATCCGCCAGGAGGGCGCCCTGCTCGGCCGCGCGGTCGCGGACGTGCTCGCCGACCCGGGCGGCGGCGCGCCGCCGCCGCCCCTTCCGGCGGCGGCGTCCGATCCGTACCCCGACTCGGAGAGCGACGCGGACGAGCGCCACCTGTACGAGTTTCGCGCGCTGCGCCCGCCCGGCGCCGTGGCGGGCGCGCCCGTGGACCGCCGGCCCGACCGCGGCCGGCCCGCCGACGCCGTGCTCGCCTCCATCCTGGACGAGTTCGTCCTGCTCAGCCCGGAGCCGGTGGCGTTCGCCGCCTCGGT
>DAIDIF010000285.1 GCA_027451805.1 Acidobacteriota bacterium | reverse complement strand
CCCCCACCCCCACCCCCACACCGCTGACCGGGTGCCCGGCGACATGCACGCTCACCACGGTGCGATGCAGATCACGCCGAGTGGCGCGCCGGTCGCCCCGAAATGACCAGCAGCCCGGCCGTCGTGCCGTACGTGGCGTTCCTCGGCGCAAGCAGGCGCATCTGCAGGGGCTGGTGCTACTGTGCAAAGGAGCAGGCGGCCGCGTGTGACGGCGATTGCCGCACACTCAACGCGCTGTTCCCCACGTTGAACGAGACGGGGGCGCGCACCCTGATCGACGAGGTGCTCGTTGCGACCTACACGACCGCCGACGATCAGCTCATCGAGGCCATTCGCGCCGACGCGCGCGCCAAGAGCGCGGCGTCGGCGCAATCGGGCACAGTGGCGCAGTAGACGCCATCGGAGCGGGCCAGAAAAAATGAATGCCGCGGTGCCTTTTTCCACCCGCCCCGCCCCAAGTGTCACGGGCTTAAAGATTCCGGCTGCGACGCTGCCAGCAAAAAAAATTTTTCACCCAGTCTCCGTAATCCACACTGTGCCCATGGCACGCGCTGCTGCAGCAACCCTGCTCGTTTCCCTCTCCCTCGCGGTCCTTGTGTTCGACGGCGCCGCCGCCGCCGCGGGCGCTGCGCCGATCAGCGCGCCGCTGGGCGCCGGCCTCTTCAGGCCCTACCCGGCGCACTGCTACGCCGGCCGGCGCGCGCCGGCCGGCGAGTTTGAGCCGCGCGTGGACGCCTTCGAGGCGCTCAGCGCGGCGCTTGTGCAGTGCGGCGCGGCGACCGACGCGTCCACCGTAATCGTCCAGCTCGGGCCCGGCGATCACAAGCTGCTGCCCGAGGACGTCGCGCGCATCCCGCCGCGCGTGCGCTTCCTCTTCCTGTACGGCGCCGGCTCGGGTGCTCAGCCCCGCGTGCTGGGCAACTTTGGCGCCGGTCTGCACCCGTTCGCGCTGGCGGTCTCCAACGTGGCCTTCAACTTTGGCGCGCGCGGCGACTGCGCCATGGGCGCCTATGGCGGGGTTCTGACCCTGGCGCGCGTGCTGCTCGAGGGCGGCTCGTGTCACGCCGTCTTTGAGCTGGGCGCCGCCGTGCCGCCGACCGTCGGCGCGCTGGATCTCACGCTGCGCAACGTCCACGCCGCGACCGTGTTGGGCGCCGCCGACCACGCCACATTGGCGACCTACTACACGCTCGACGAGCGCGCGCTGCCCGACGGCGATCGCCACGTGCTTGTGCGACGCGCCGACGCGCTCTAGGCGCGCGCGTCGGCACCGTCAAAAAAATAATCACGGTTCCAATAAATTTTTTTCGCTGCTTGGCACCTACCACAGCGGTGTCTGTGACGCTGTACGCAGAGGGCACGCGGAGGGCCGGTTATGACCCGGGGCGCATGCCATGCTACCAGTTTACGATATCCTTTCGCTCGCGCCTGGGGTTTTCGACGTCAAAGCCCAGTGCAGTATTCACAGCTCGGTCGGGCTGGGTCCACAAAGGGTGCGTCACAAACGATACAAAGTGCCACTGGTTCCGCATGAAATGTAAAAACAGCTCCCGCTCCGCACAGTGCGAAACGAAGAGGCGAACCTCGCGCGGGAGCAACTTGAAGTATGTATACTGCAGGTAGTCACTAAGCACCACATTCATAAGATCTCGCGGCAGCAGGTCCAGGTAGGTCAAAGGTAGCGTCTGGGGGCGCAGCGCAGGCGCGAGTTGCGCGGCGCATTCGGGAGAAGCCGAGCGCCGTCGTTTCGCGCGCGACGCGCGCGCAGACGGCTGCATG
>DAIDIF010000284.1 GCA_027451805.1 Acidobacteriota bacterium | reverse complement strand
CGCGCGCAGCGCGCGGAACGGTGGCGGCGGGCGCGGCGCGGCCGGCCGCGGCGGCTTTGCCGGCCGCAGCGGCCGCAACGGCGCCAGCGGCGGCGGCCAGGCGGGCTACGACAACCCCACCACCGCCATCATCTACACCCTCGATCAGAACAACAACCTGATCCCGGTGCGGGTCCGCACGGGCATTACCGACTTCACCGACACCGCCATCACCAGGGTGTTGGCCGGCTCGCTCAAGGCCGGCGACAAAGTGGTCACCGGCGAACTGGTGAAGCTCAACTCCGCCGGCCTGCCCGGCGGACGGCGTGGAAGGTAACCGAGGCTAGCGTGTCCACCTCCACCGAACCACTCTCCGCCGCCCCGCCCGCCGCCAGGACTGGCACGCCGGTCATCCACATGGAGGGCGTGCACAAGATCTACGACTTGGGCGAGATCCAGGTGCACGCGTTGCGTGGCCTCGACGTCACCATCTATCCCGGCGAGTTCGTCGCCATCATGGGCGCCTCCGGTGGCGGCAAGAGCACCTTCATGAACATGGTCGGCATGCTCGACCGCCCCACCCGCGGCCTCTACCAGCTGGACGGCGTGGACGTCAGCTCGCTCGACAAAGTCGAGATGGCCCACTTGCGCAATCGCAAGCTGGGCTTCGTCTTCCAGGGCTTTAACCTGCTCAGCCGCACCACCGCGCTCGAGAACGTCGAGCTGCCCGCCCTCTATGCCCGCCTGCCCCCCGAGGAGCGCATCGAGCGCGCCCGCGAGGCGCTGCGCATCGTCGGTCTCGCCGACCGCGAGCATCACTATCCCAGCCAGCTCTCCGGCGGCCAGCAGCAGCGCGTCGCCATCGCCCGCGCGCTCATGAACCGCCCCTCCATCCTGCTGGCGGATGAGCCCACCGGCAACCTCGACAGCCGCACCAGCGTCGAAATCATGGGCATCTTTCAGCGCCTCAACAAGGAGCGCGGCATCACCCTGGTGCTGGTGACCCACGAACCCGACATCGCCCAGTACGCCCAGCGCGTCATCACCTTCCGCGATGGCAAGATCCGCCGCGACGAGGTCGTCGCCCACCCCGCCGTCGCCGAGGAAGTCATCAAGAACATGCCGGTGGTCGGCGCCGACGACTAGAACCCAGTTCGGGCAGGAGGCCCTGTTTTATGGATTTCGTCTCCATTGTCCGTGTCGCGCTGCGCGCCCTCACCCGCAACAAGCTCCGCTCCGCCCTCACCATGCTGGGCATGATCATCGGCGTGGGCGCGGTCATCGCCATGGTGGGCATCGGCCAGGGCGCCAACGAGCAGATGCAAGCGCAGATCGCCTCCATGGGCAGCAACCTGCTCATCGTCCAGGCCGGCAGCCCGCGCGCTCCGGGCGCGGTGCACGTCGGCTGGGGCGCCACCAAGACGCTGGTCTACGCCGACGAAGCCGCCATCCTCAAGCAGATTCCGCTGGCCACCTCCGCCGCCGCTGGGAACGGCAGCCACCAGCAGGTCATCTACGACGCCAACAATTGGGGCACCACCATCACCGGCACCGAGCCCAGCTTCTTCCCCATCCGCAACTGGACCTTCGACGTCGGCGCCCCCTTCACCCAGTCGGACGTCACCAACGCCAACAACGTCGCCGTCCTCGGCGCCACCGTTTTCATGAACCTGTTTCCCGACGGCAGCAATCCGGTGGGCCGGACCATCCGCATCGGCAAGCTGCCCTTCACCGTCGTCGGCACCCTCCAGCCCAAGGGCCAGACGGGCTGGGGCCAGGATCAGGACGACGTGGTCTTCGTCCCCTTCACCACCGTCCAGAAGAAGATCAGCGGCCAGTACTGGATCCAGAACATCTCCGTCACCGCCGCCAACCGAGACGTCACCGATAGCGTTACCGAGCAGATCACCGCGCTGCTCCGCTCCCGCCACCGCATTCCGCCCGGCACCCCCGACGATTTCCAGGTCCACAACCTCACCGACGTCGCCCAGGTGGCCAACGCCTCCGCCAGCGTCATGACCATCCTGCTCGCCTCCATCGCCAGCGTCTCGCTCCTGGTGGGCGGCATCGGCATCATGAACATCATGCTGGTCTCGGTCACCGAGCGCACCCGCGAGATCGGCATCCGCATGGCGGTGGGCGCCACCGAGAGCGACGTCCGCCGCCAGTTCGTCATCGAAGCCCTGGTGCTGGCCGTCATCGGCGGCCTGATGGGCATCGGTTTCGGCCTCGTCACCTCCTGGCTGATCTCCGCCGTGGCCAAGTGGGCGGTCGACGTCTCGCTGGTTTCGATCGTGGGCGCCACCTTCTTCAGCGCCGCCATCGGCATCTTCTTCGGCTACTATCCGGCGAAGAAGGCCGCCTCGCTCGACCCCATCGAAGCGTTGCGCTTCGAGTAGCGTCGTGGCCCTGGCGGCGCTGTACGACATTCACGGCAATCTCCCGGCGCTGGAAGCGGCGCTGGCCGACGCTGCTGCCGCCGGCGCGAGCGAGTTCGTCATCGGCGGCGACATTGCGCCCGGCCCGCAGCCGCGCGAGGTTTTCTACCGGCTGATGGCGCTGGCGAAAACCCACTCGGTGAGCTTCCTCCGCGGTAACTGCGAATGCGCGATGCTCGCCGCGGCTTCAGGCGACGCGACGCAGATCCGCCAATGGGTGCCCCGGCAGGCGGTCGCGCCGATCCGCTGGAGCGTCGAACGCCTCATCGCCGAGCCGCTGCGGGAGGAGCCTTTGCGCGAGTTCGAGCGCTGGCCCGCCACGCTGCGCCGCGCCATCCCCGGCGTCGGCGAGGTCGTGTTTTGCCACGCCACTCCGCGCAGCGCCAATGAGATCTTCACGCGCCTGACCGCGGAGGCGAAGCTGCGCCCCATGTTCGACGCCGCCCAAGCCGACCTGGTGGTGTGCGGCCACACCCACATGCAGTTCGACCGCAGGGTGGGCCGCACCCGCGTCGTCAACGCCGGCAGCGTGGGTATGCCCTTCGGGCGCCCCGGCGCTTGCTGGCTTCTGCTCGGCCCCGGCGTCGAATTGCGCCGCACGGAAGTCGCCCCCGCCGCGGTCGCCGCCGCCGTCGCCGCCAGCGCCTGCCCTCAAGGCGAAGTCTTCCTCTCCCCGCCCTCGGAGGAAGAAATCCTGCAGGCCTACACCCGCGCCGAACTGGAATAGCTTCAGCGCTGGCTCGCTTCGCCCGTCGCCACCCTTCGATTGAACTCCGCCGACCCCTTCCGCGGAATGCTCAAGCTCTTCCACTCCGTACCCCGGAGGTGCTTGGCCAAAAACACGATCTGCCCTACATGGTAGGCATAATGCGCGATCTGCCGGTGCACCGCCTGGGTGATGGAGTGCGCCTCGCCGCGGATGCGCGTGGTGCGGCCCATGTCGGCATCGGCGAGCGGCTCAAGCGCGGCGTAGACTCGTGCCCAGCCCTCAGTCCACAGCCTCATCACCGCCTCGCGTCCCGAGGGCGGCGCCTCGAACTCACTGTCCCGGTCTCGCGTCGGCTTCTCCCCGTCGGCCTCGGGAAAACCCGTCCAGCGCGAGCGCATGTTGCCTGCCATGTGCTTGACGATCTGGGCGATCGAGTTCATCTCCGGGTCGAGCGTCATGCCCAGCTGCGCGTCGCTGAGCTGCGCCATTGCCGCCCCGCCCATGTTCTGGTAGTAGCGAAATAGGTCGATCGCGTCCTGCCGGCAGGACGGGGTGA
>DAIDIF010000283.1 GCA_027451805.1 Acidobacteriota bacterium | reverse complement strand
GGCGCGGGCGCCCCGCGCGGCTGTACGGCTTGCGAACGCACCGCAGGGGCTGATCTGGCGCCGCGCGGCCCGCTTGCCGGGGTGCGGCTAGTTGCCGCCGGCAGGGGCGGCGAGGGCGCTGGCCTCGACCGGCTGGTTGAGCTTGACGTTGGACACGGTCTGCGTCCAGGTGCGCTCGTGGTTGCTGAACTGCATGGTGAAGGGCAGCTTGACGCCGCCGCCGACGCTCTGGTAGTTGGAGTAATCCACCTGCAGCGGCAGCATGCCCAGGTAGGTCGGCGTGCCGGTGATGATGCGGCGCAGCAGGCCAGTGGAGGCGTCGAAGTAGTAGCGCACGAAGCCGTTGGCGGTGCGCGCCGCCATCAAGTAGGCCTTGCCGCCCTCGAAGGGCACGCGCGCGAACACCCGCGCCTTGGCCGCATCCAGCCCCGCGGCCGGGTAGAGGCCGTTGTAGATCGCCAGCTCGGTCGCCATCTCGCCTGCGGCGGGTGCCACCGCGCCGCGCCCGCGCCAGGACCAGTAGCGGCTGCCGTCGTAGCCGGCGCGCCCGGCGCCTTCGGTGAGCGCGAACTTGCCGCCCTGCTTGACCATGTGCAACGTCATGGTGCGGCCCATCATCGCCTGCTGCACCGTCATCGTCTCGCTCCGGATCGCCGCCAGCGCGCCGGCGCCGCCGAGGGCGTCCTCGTACTTGGCGAGCACCTGGGCGGCGGTGGGCAAATTCGTCCGGTCGAAGCCGCCGCGCCCGGCGCCTCGTCCCGCGCCGCGGCCACCCGCGGGCATGGCGGCCGGCGGCGCATCGGCGGCGATGCTCAGCGCGCCGTTCGGCTCGGTGTGGCCCTGGTGGCAGGTGAAGCAGTTGATCTCCGGCCGCCCGTTGAAGTTGGCCTTATTGATGGCGAACACCATCTCGATCATGCGCCGCGCCGTCCGCTTCTGCGGCTTGGTGTCGGCGCTGAACGGCTGGACGTGGCAGAAGTTGCAGCGCACGCCCAGCGAGCTGGCGATGAAGCTCATCGTCGGCCGCAGTTCGCTCGCCGGCCGGCCCTTGAACACCTGGATGTTCTTGAACACCTGCTCGGCGGTTTTCTCCGCCGCCGTCTGCTGGGCCGCGAGCACGGGCGTCAGCGCCAGCGCCAGTAGCGCCGGGCCCGCCAGGAACCGCAGGGAAGGGAATCGCATAAATGCTACATTACCGCAGAGTGTGATCGCCGTCACAGTTTCTCCCCGAATCACCGTCCGGCGAGATATGCTGTTCCAGTCATAGCGGCTTCGATGCAGCCACCCGCCGCCGGCTGACCGCGCGAACATGCCAACGCAATCCGAGCTTGCCACCCAATTGCTGGAACTCCACCGCGGCGCCGCGCCGCTGCTGCTGCCCAACGTCTGGGACGTGGCCGGGGCGCGCCTGCTGGAGGACATCGGCTATCCCGCCGTCGCCACCTCGAGCGCGGCCATCGCCAACTCGCTCGGCTATCCCGACGGCGAGCGCATCGCCAAGCAGGAGATGCTGGACGTGGTGGAGCGCATCGCCGCGGCGGTGCGGATTCCGGTGACCGCCGACCTGGAAGCCGGCTACAGCGCCACGCCGGCGGCCATGCGCCAGACCGGGCGCGAGCTGATCGCCGCGGGCGCGGTGGGTTGCAACCTGGAGGACAGCGAGCGCGAGCTGCGGCTGCTGCCGCTGGAGCTGCAGGTGGAGAAGATCGCCGCGCTGCACACCGCCGGCGAGGAGGCGGGCGTGGCGCTGGTGATCAACGCCCGCACCGACGCGTTCTTTCTCAAGGCGCCGCCGCGCTTCGATCCCTTCGCCGAAGGGGCGCGGCGGGCGCGCGCCTACCGCGCCGCCGGGGCGGCCTGCGTGTTCACGCCGGGGGTGCGCGATCTGGTGCTGATCGCGCGGCTGCTCGAGGCCTCGCCCGGCCCGCTCAACATCCTGGGGGGCCCCGGGCTGCCGCCGGTGGGCGAGCTCGCCCGCGCCGGCGTGCGCCGCATCAGCCTGGGCTCGGGCCCCTACCGCGCCGCGCTCGCCACGCTGCGCCGCATCGCCGAGGCGCTGCGCGGCGGCGGCGGGTTCGAGCTACTGGCGGGGGCGGGGGCGATCCCCTACGCCGAGCTGAACGCGCTGCTGGCGCGTCAGCCCTAAGCCACGCGGCGGACCAGGCGCAGGGCTTCGACCGCCTGCGGCAGGGCGTACTGCTCGCCGGCGAAGCCGGAGACGAAGCGGCCGCCGCGGATCTCGCCGCGCGCCTCCAGCCGGCGGCAGGCGAGCAGGACTTCATACCAGCCCAGCGCGCTGGTTTCGGCCTCGAGGCCGGCCTTGAAGATGACGCCGTAGCGGCGCAGCCACTGCCGCGCCTGCTGTTCGGCGAGCGCGTGGCGGGCGAGCTCCAGATCGCCTGGACTGGCCAGCGGCGCGGAGGCGTCGGGGAGGGCCTCCTGCACCCGCGTCCAGCGGCCGGGGCTGTGGCGCGGGCGGGCGGAGGCGGCGGAGCCCTGGCCGGCGCGGCGCTTGGGGTCGAGGAAGGCGCGCAGGTTGTCGAAGCCGTCGGCGGTGGCGAGGCCGGTGGCGACCAGCTCCCAGAGCGCGTCCTCGACCTGGCTGGCGACCAGGCCGTCGCCGGCCAAATCGGCAAAGAAGCTGGCGCCGCGGCGGTCGAGCCGGGCCAGCACCTGCGCCGCCGCCGGGCTGAGGCGCAGGTTGCCGTTGCGCTCCGCCGGCGGCTGCCAGCCGGCGGCGCGCAGCAGCCAGGCGGCGTCGGCGCGGCGGAAGAAGGTGATGGGCGAGTTGCGGTTGGGGGTCACGCGCGCGGGGCCGCCGCCGGCGGCGGCGCGGCTCTTGCGCGGCGAGATCCGCGCCCAGGCGAACTCGCCCGCGAGGCAGAGCTCGTCCAGCATCGCGGGGGCGTAGTCGGCGACGCGCGCCGGCAGCAGCTCGCCCTCCCAGGCGCTGGCGGCGGCCTCGAAGCCCTGCAGTTGTTCGAGCACGGCCGCCAGCCCGCGCCGGCCGTGCAGCCGGGCGCCGGTTTCGAGGTGCTGCCAGCGGCGCAGGAAGCGCTCGTACACCGCCGGCGCCACCGGCTCGATCTCGGCCCGCAGGCGGCGCACCATGCGGCGCTGGATGCGCGCCAGCAGGCCGCGCTCGCACCACCCGAAGCCGCCCCGCAACACCCGGC
Source organism: Acidobacteriota bacterium (assembly GCA_027451805.1). Lineage (GTDB taxonomy): Bacteria > Acidobacteriota > Terriglobia > Terriglobales > SCQP01 > SCQP01. The sequence goes on along the minus strand of DAIDIF010000283.1, from coordinate 4,296 downwards.
CCTGGCCTTCGAGCGCGAGCAGCGCGGTGTGCACCGCGGCCTCGGGCAGGCGCAGGCGGCGCGCCAGTTCGGGCTCGGTGACCGGGCCGAGGATCTCCATCCAGCCGCCGAGCAGGCGCGCCAGCGCGGCTTCGTCCGCGCTGGGCGCGGCGCCGGCGAACTCGACGCCGGGCCAGACCGCGCCGGCCAGGCCGGCGCCGGCGCCGCCGATGAAAACGGGCGCGCGCTCGGCGGCCATCCAGCCTTGGTTGTGGGGCAGCACGCGTCCGGCGGCGCGGAGCTGGTCCAGCCAGCCGCGCCAGGCGGGCTCGACCGCTTCCGCCGGCATCCAGAAGAGCGAGAGCAGCAGGTCGTGCAACTCCTCCGCCGACTCGAGCTGCGGCCAGGCCTCGGCGCGCACCGCCTCGACCGCCGCCGGATCGAGCGCGCCGGGGGCGGCGGCGGCGGCGCCGGCCGCAGCGCGCAAATCGACCGCGCGGGCGCGGCGCTCCTCGAGCGGCGCCTCGTCGAGGAAGCCGTAGGGCGCGACGTTCAGGATCTCGTGCGCCAGCGCGGAGGGGGCGGGGGTGTCGACCGCGGTGAGCGCGATCGCGCCCGCTTCGATGCCGCGCAGCACCGCCTGCAGCCCATCGAGGTCGAGGAACTCGTGCAGGCAGTCGCGCATGGCCTCCTGCACGTAGGGGTGGTTGGGGATCTCCAGGTCCTCGCCGCCGTGGTTGTCCTGGCAGCCGACCTGCATCGGAAACGCCGCCGCGAGCAGGTCCTCGGCGCGCATGCGCTGGATTTGCGGCGCGAGCTTGCGGCCGCCGCTGAAGCGCTGCAGCGCCAGCGCGCGCCCGGCGGTCCAGCGCCAGCGGGTGCCGAAGACCGGCGCCTGCAGCACCGCCTGCTCGAGGATGGGTTGCACCGTGGCGGCGCGGAGGAAACCGAAGATCGTCTCCAGCGGAAAGCTGTGCTGCTCGGAGAGCGCCAGCGCCAGGCCGTTGTCGCCCGCCGACGCCTGCAGCTCGAAGTCGAAGCCGCGGCAGAAGCGCTTGCGCAGCGCCATGCCCCAGGCCTTGTTGACGGCCGCGCCGAAGGGGGCGTGGATCACCAGCTGCATGCCGCCGCCGTCGTCGAAGAAGCGCTCCGCCACCAGTTGCCGCGTGGTCGGCATCGCGCCCAGGGCGGCCTGGCTGGCGTGCAGGTAGGCGAGCGCCTGGCGCGCGCCGCTCTCGCTCAGGCCGCAGGCGGCGGCCAGCTCCGGCCAGGCGGCGGGCGCGAGGCCGCCGATCCAGGCGCGCAGCTCCGCCACCGCCTGCGACAGCTCGGCGGTGCGCCCCGGCGCCTCGCCCAGCCAGAAGGGCACCGTGGGGGGCGCGCCGTGGGCGTCCTCGACCCGCACCCGCCCGGTTTCGATGCCGCGCACCTTCCAGGAGTGGGTGCCGAGCAGGATGATGTCGCCGGCGTTGCTCTCGATGGCGAAGTCCTCGTCCAGGCTGCCGATGGCGAGGTTTTCCGGCTCCGCCTGCACCACGTAGCTGGCGGTCTCGGCGATGGCGCCGCCGTTGAGGATGGCGGCCATGCGTGCGCCGCGCCGCGGGCGCAGGCGATGATGCACGCCGTCGCGGTGAAGCAGCGCGCCGCGGCGGCCGCGGCGGGTGCTGATGCCTTCGCTGAGCAGTTCGAGCAGGGCGTCGTACTCCGCCCGCGGCAGCGCGCGGTAGGGCCAGGCGCGGCGGACGAGGGCGAAGAGCTCGTCCTCGCCCCAGCCCGCGGCGGTGTCGGCCGCGGCCACCGCGGCGGCGATCTGCTGCGCCAGGATGTCGCGCGGCCAGGCGGGCGCGCGCAGACTCTCCAGCGCGGGGGCGCCGGCGCGGCCGCGCAGCGCCTGCACCAGGGCGGCGCACTCGATCAGGTCGTCGCGGGTGAGGGCGAAGAAGCGGCCCTTGGGAATCGCGCCCTTCCAATGGCCGGCGCGGCCGACGCGCTGCCAGGCGGCCGCGAACTGGCGCGGCGAGCCGATCTGGCACACCAGCTCGACGCTGCCGATGTCGAGCCCGAGCTCGAGCGAGGCGGTGGCCACCATCATGCGCAGCTCGCCGCGCTGGAAGCGCTCCTCCGCCCGCAGCCGGATGGCGCGCGAAAGGCTGCCGTGGTGCGCCGCCACCGCGTCTTCGCCCAGGCGCTCGCGCAGGCGGTGCGCCAACCGCTCCGCCAGGCGGCGGGTGCTGACGAAGACCAGGGTGGAGCGGTGCTCGCGCGCCAGCTCCGCCAGCCGTTCGTAACGCCCCTCCCACTCCTCGTTGGTGGCGATCGGCCCCAACTCCTGGCTGGGCACTTCGACCGCCAGATCCCAGTGCCGGCGATCGCGCACCGCCACGATTTCGGGCAGCGGCCGGCCGCCGGCCAAAAACCGCGCCACTTCCTCCAGCGGCTGGGCGGTGGCCGAGAGCCCGATACGCTGCGGGCCGGCGGCGGCGGCGTCGCCGCCCTCGCGGCATAACGCCTCGAGCCGCTCCAGGCTGAGCGCCAGATGAGCGCCGCGCTTGTTGGCGACCAGGGCGTGGATCTCGTCCACGATCACGGTGCGCGCCGGGCGCAGCAGTTTGCGGCCCCCGGCCGAGGTGAGCAGGATGTAGAGCGACTCGGGCGTGGTCACCAGCAGGTGCGGCGGGCGGCGCAGCATCGCCTGGCGCTCGCCGGCGAGCGTGTCGCCGGTGCGCACCGCCGCGCGGATCCGGCCCGCCATGCCCAGCTCCGCCAGCGGCCGTTCGAGGTTCTTGTGGATGTCGTTGGCCAGCGCCTTGAGCGGCGAGACGTAGACCACCTGCACCGCGTCCTCGAGCGCGCCGGCTTCAGCCTGCCGCGCCAGCCGGTCAATCGCGATCAGGAACGCCGCCAGCGTCTTGCCCGAGCCGGTGGGGGCGGCAATCAGCACGTCCCGGCCGGCGGCGATCGCGGGCCAGCCGCGCGCCTGCGGCTCGCTGGGCGCGCCGAAGCGCTGTGCGAACCACGCCCCCACCGCCCCCTGCAACCCCGCCGCCATGCCCCGATGCTAACACAAAGAAAACACGAAACTGGCGGATGGGCGCAGGCGCCAGCGCGGCTACGCGGCGGCTCAGTGCGCCGCCGGGGCCGCGGCTGCCGGGTACTTGGCGTTGTACGCCGCCACCATGGCCTGGGTGAGGTCGGTGCTGGGCTGGGCGAAGAGCACGGGATTGCGCGGCCAGCCGACGCTGGTATCCACCACCAGGGCAAAGCCATGCGCCGCCGCGTACTGCTCGATGAGCGGCGCCATCTTGTTGCCCACCTGGCTGACCACATTGCTGATGGCGGTCTGCACGTCGGATTGCGCGTCCTGCTGCAACTGCTGGGCGTCGCGCTGCTCGCGCGCGATGTCATCCGTCAGCGTGGCTTTGGCCTCGGCGCTCATGGTGGCGGCGCCGTCGCTGAGCTGTTTTTGCTGGGCCGCGATCTCCTGGCCGTAGTGGGCCAGTTGCGTGCGCTGCGGCGCAAACTGCTTCTGCACCGCGGCCAGCATCTGCTTGCCTTGCGCCGTACTGGCGATGGCGCCTTGAAAGTTGATCACCGCCAATTTGCCCGGGTCTTTTAGCGGGGGCGGGGGCGGGGAAGCGGGTTTCGCTTGTGCTGCCGCCGCGCAGGCAAGGAACAGGCCAATCGCGGCGGCCCGGTACAGGTAGTTCATCCGTGGCAGCCTCTGGCCGAGATTATAAAAGATTTTTCTTCCCGCATGAACACGCCGGCGGCGCGAGCTCAGCCCGCGCCGCCGGCGTGCTTTTGCGATTCGCGGTTAGTGGCCGCGGCCGGGGCCGCCGCCGTGCGGCGCCCCGCCGCGGGGGGCGCTGACATGCCCGCCGCCGCCGCTGGGGCGTCCGCCGCCAAAGGAGCCGCGCGGGGGCGCGCTGTAGTGCGGGGCGCCGCCGCTGGGGCGACCGCCGCCATAGCCGCCGTAGTTGGCGCGCGGGGGCGCGCTGTAGTGGGGGCCGCTGCCGGCGCGCGGCGTCACGATGGTTTGGCCGATATGCAGCGGCGGGCGACCGCCGCCGTAGCCGCCGTAGCTGCGGTAGCCGCCGTTGCCGGGCGAGCCGCCGCCCGCGGACGGCTGCGGCCGGAAGGTCCGATAGCCGGGCCGGCTCGCCGCTTGCGGCACGCTGCGGGACGCAGGCGGCGCCGAGCGGAAGCCGCCGCCGGGCGCGGTGTAGCTGCGTCCGCCGCCGCCGGCCGGGCGGCCGCCGCCGAAGCGCTGGAAGCCGGGCCGCAGGGCCGGGCCGTTGCCGCCCGGCGCCGGCCGCG
>DAIDIF010000282.1 GCA_027451805.1 Acidobacteriota bacterium | reverse complement strand
CGGCGCGGCCGCCGGCGCGGCTGGGGCGGGTGCGGCCGGGGTCGCGACTGGCGCCGCCTTAGGCCTGGCCGCGGGCTGGGCCGCCGCCGGCGCCTCGCCGTCGCCCAGCGCCGCCAATACCTCTTCCAGGCTGTGCAGCCGCCGCGCCTGCAGCATCTCGAGAAGCGCCAACTCCAGATGCAGGCGTTCCTGCTGTCCGAAGCGCAAGCCGCCGGCCGCCCGCAACAGAATCTGCAGGAAGCGCGTCAGCTCCTCCTCCTGGAACCGCTTGCCGCACGCCACCGCCGCCGCGCGCTCGCGCTCGCTCGTCTCCAACAGTTCGGGCGAGGCCTGGGCCACCAGGCCGTTGCGCACCGCCTGCGCCAATTGCGCGCACAGTTGCACTGGCGACACGCCGGCTTCCAGAATCGTCTGCGCCTGCCGCAGCGCGCCGCGGGTGGAGTCGCCTGCCACCTGCTCCAGCAGCGCCTCAATCTGCCCGGTCGAGATCCGGCCCAGCAGCGCCCGCACCGCCTCGGCCTGGAGCCCCGTGCCGGGCTCGGCGTAGGTCAGCGCCTGGTCGAGCAGCGAGAGCGCATCCCGCACCGAACCCTCGCCCGCTTCCGCGATCAACTCTAGCGCTTCGCGCTCCGCTCCCACCTGCTCGGCCGCGCAGATCGTCTCCAACTGCTGCCGTAGCGCCTCGAACCCCACCGCCCGGAAGGCGAAGTGCTGGCAGCGACTGCGGATGGTCGCCGGCAGCGACTCCGGCTCGGTCGTCGCCAGCACGAACACCACCCACTCCGGCGGCTCCTCCAGCGTCTTCAGCAGTGCGTTGAAGGCGTCGCCGGTAAGCTGGTGCGCCTCGTCCAGGATGAAAAACTTGTACCGGTCCCGCGCCGGCCGGTACCGCACCCGCTCCCGCAGCGCCCGGATCTCGTCAATGCCGCGGTTGCTGGCCGCATCGATCTCGATTACGTCCACCGCGTTGCCGTCGCGGATCTCGCGGCAGCTCTCGCATTCCCCGCAGGGCTCCGGCGTGGGCCGGTCCAAGGCGCGGCAGTTCAGCGCCTTGGCCAGGATGCGCGCCACCGTCGTCTTGCCGATGCCGCGATGCCCGCTGAAGATGTAGCCGTGGGCGATGCGGGCGCTGGCGATGGCGTTGCGCAGCGTGCGCACCGTTGCGTCCTGCCCGATCACTTCCTCGAAGCGCTGCGGCCGGTAGCGGCGTGCGATCACAGGCGGCATAAAAAAGTGCCAGACTTCGGGGTCCGCGCTGCACAGTCCGGTCCCGCTACCGTTGCTTCCTTCCGGACCTGGCGGGGTTCGCGGGCGGAGCTTGCGCACGGCCCGAAGCCTGACCCTTCTATTGTAGCCCGGCGCCCGTCCGCGCCGCCGCGCCGCTTGCTACAATCAAGTGCTTACCCCGCCATGCCTCCGTCCCTGCGCGCCAAGATCACCGCCGTCGGCACCTACGTGCCGCCCAAACTGCTCACCAACGCCGATTTGGAGCGGCTGGTGGACACCAGCGACGAGTGGATCCTCACCCGCACCGGCATTTCGGAGCGCCATCGCGTCGAGCCCGGCATGGCCACCAGCGACATGGCCGCCGCCGCCGCCCGTGACTGCCTCGCCCGCCGCGGTCTCGGGCCGGAGGCGGTCGAGGCCATCCTGGTCGCCACCGTCACGCCCGACATGCTGTTTCCCTCCACCGCCTGCCTGGTGCAGCACAAGCTCGGCGTGCCCAACTGCTGGGGCTTCGACGTGCTTGCCGCCTGCAGCGGTTTCCTCTACGCCCTGGCCACCGGCGCCTCGCTCATCGCCGCCGGCACCCACCGCCGCGTCCTGGTCATCGGCGCCGATACCATGACCAGCATCATTGACTACACCGACCGTGCCACCTGCGTGCTGTTCGGCGACGGCGCCGGTGCGGTGCTGCTCGAGCCGTCGCCGGTGGAGGAAGATCTCGGCCTGCTCGACTACATCCACCAGATCGAGGGCTTCGGCGGCCCCAGCCTTTACATGCCCGCCGGCGGCAGCCTGCATCCCGCCTCCGCCGATACCGTCGCCCGGCGGGAGCACTTCGTCCACCAGGACGGCAAGGCGGTCTTCAAGTACGCCGTGCTCAAGATGTTTGAGATCTGCGAGGCCATCCTCAAGCGCAACGGTGTCACCGCCAAAGATCTCGACTGCTTCATCCCCCATCAGGCCAACCTGCGCATCATCCAGTCCACCGGCGAGCGCCTCGGCCTTGACCCCAAGCGCACCCTGGTCAACATCAACAAGTTCGGCAACACCACCGCGGCCACCATCCCGCTGGGCATGCATGACGCCCAGGAACAAGGCCTGCTGCACCCCAACGCCCTGGTCCTGCTGGCCGCCGTCGGCGCCGGCTATACCTGCGGCGCCCAGCTCCTGCGCTGGGCCGTCTAAGCTAGAGGGGTAGGGAAGCGCCGCTCGCGGCAACCCAGCGGGGCTTCGTTTGGGAGGTGGGATGGTGCGCCTTCGGATCTCCGCTGTCTCCGCGCTGCTGCTGTGGCTGCTGGCGGTTCGAGCCGCGCAAACCAGCTACTATAAGCCCGGCTGGAACCTCTTCTCCGCGCAGCAGGACGTCGGCTTCGGCCGTCAGGCCGAGGCGGCGGCGCTGCGCCAGCTGCCGATGCTAGGTGCGCCCCAGGCGCAGAGCTACGTGGCGGGATTGGGCGACAAGCTCGCCCACCACATGCCCGGCCCGCCATTCCCCTACCGCTTTCACATCGTCAGTCAGAAGTCGGTCAACGCCTTCGCCCTGCCCGGCGGTCCGGTCTTCGTCAACGTCGGCGCCATCTGTTTCGCCCGCAACGAAGCCCAGCTTGCCGGTGTCCTTGCCCATGAGGAGTCCCACGTCTCCCTCCGCCACTCCACCGCGATGGCATCCAAGCAATACGCCGCCCAGATCCCGCTCACCATCCTGGGCGGTTTGCTCGGCAACGCCGCCGGCGGGCTGGCTCAACTGGGCGCGAAGTTCGCGGTCGGCAGCGTATTCTTGAAATATTCGCGCGACATGGAAAGCCAAGCCGATGCCTTGGGGGCGCAGGTGATGAACGCCGCCGGATACGATCCCCGCCAGATGGCCCAGTTCTTCGAGGCTCTCGAGGCTCAGCCCGGCGGCAATGCCATCCAGTTTCTGTCCGACCACCCCAACCCCGGCAATCGTCTGACCGCCGTCGAAACCGAGATTCCCACCCTCGGTCCGCACCCGCCGTACCAGAATGACTCGGAGGCGTTTCGCCGCATCCACGCCGCTCTCTGCGGCGGACATTGACGGTGGCCGCACCCATCATCGCGCGCGCCGACCATGTGGCCAAGCGCTACGGCGAAGGCCAAGCCGCCACCTGGGCGCTGCGCGACGTCTCGCTGGAGGTCGCCGCCGGAGAGTTTGTCGCCGTCACCGGCCGCAGCGGCTGCGGCAAATCCACCCTGCTGCACCTGCTCGGCGGCATGGACCAGCCCACCGCCGGCCAGGTCTGGCTCCTGGGTCAAGCCACCGCTTCCTTGAGCGACGACGCGCTCACCGCCCTGCGCCGCCGTGCCGTCGGCTTCGTCTTCCAGGCCTTTCACCTGCTGCCCACGCTCAGCGTGCGGGAAAATATCGAGCTGCCGCTGGTCCTCGCTGGGCGCGCGCCCGGCGCCCGTGCCGCGGAGCTGGCGGCGGCCGTGGAACTGGACGCCCGGCTCGACCGCTTCCCCGGCGAACTTTCCGGCGGGGAACAGCAGCGCGTGGCCTTGGCCCGCGCCCTGATCCACGAGCCGGCGCTGATCCTGGCCGACGAGCCCACCGGCAACCTCGACTCCCAATCCGCCGGCCGCGTCCTGCAACTCCTCATCCGGCTCAGCCGCGAACGCAAGGCCGCCGTCATCATGGCCACCCACAGCACGGAAGCCGCCGCCCTCGCCGGCCGCATCCTGCACCTCGCCGACGGCGTCGCCGTGCCCGCGCCGGTCGCGCTCTAGATGCTGTTCCGCGCCCTCATCCTGCGTCCCTTGCGCCGCGATTTCGGCCGCACGCTGCTCAGCCTCGCCGCCATCGCCTTGGGGGTCGCCGTCGTTATCGCCATCCGGGTCGCCAACCGCAGCGCCATTGCTTCGTTTCAGGGCAGTGCCCAAGCCCTCGCCGGCGGCGCGCCGCTGCTCGCCTCCGGCCCCGCCCCCATCCCCGCCGCGATGCTGCCCCGGCTGTTTTTCTTGAATGACCGCGCTGAGTTTTTGCCCTATCTCGACCGCCGTGCTTACGATCCCGCCCATCGGGACAGTCTGGAAGTTCTCGGCCTGGACTTTGTCGCCGCTGCGCCCGGTCCTGCCTCCGGGGCCGGCGGCCCGCGCCCGCTGCCCGCCGGCGGCCCGCCCGCGCTCCTGCTCGCCCGCGCCTACGCCGCCGCGCATCACCTGCGCGCCGGCGACCGCCTCCGGCTCGTTATCCACGGCCGCCTCCAGCCCTTCACCATCGCCGCCCTCCTGCCCGCCTCCCCGCTCGCCCCGCCCGACCTCGCCCTGCTCGACCTGCCCAGCGCGCTGGCCGCCTTCGAGCCCG
>DAIDIF010000281.1 GCA_027451805.1 Acidobacteriota bacterium | reverse complement strand
CCACGGTGAACGCGTTGAGCGCCGGGTCGAAGGCGGTCACCTCGCGGCGGGCGCCGCCCAGCACCCGCAGTGCCAGTTCGCGGCCGACCGGCGCATCGGCGCGCAGGTACACCATAAAGATCCCCGTCCGTGGCGACTTGTTGCCGAGCAGGCGCTCCGGGTCCGGCGCGCCGAACGACATGCGCGCCGCGCACAAAACCAAGTCGCGCACCGCACCCCGGGGCGAGCTTTAGAGCGCGCGTGCGCGCGAAGAAAAAAAACAATCCTAAATGGCCGCTGCTGCTGCCGCGCCCGCCATCCCGCCGCTCGTGGAGATCACGGCGTACGCCGCGGCGCCGCCCGCCGCGGCGCTGAACCTCGCGCCCGCGGTCGCCACCGCCGCGGACGCCAAGCGCGCGCTGGCCGCGGTGACGCGCCCGTACCTGCCGGGGACCGCCGCCGCGGGCGCGCCCGGACCGGACGCGTACGAGCGGCGCCCGGGCGGCAAGCCGGAGGAGTTCATCGCGTGCCGGGTGGGCTGCCACATGGGCCACCCGGTGCACCGCTCGCGCGCCGAGGCCTACGCGCAGGCGCTGGACGACGCGGGCCGCTGCGGCTACCAGCTGTACGCCTGCGACCCGGGCTACCGCCACCGCATCGTGCACACCTGCCTGAGCCAGCCCGGCGCGCTCTGGGTCACGTTCAACGACGAGCTGGCGCTGTGCGGCGCGGCGGCCGCCAGCCACCCGCGCGACGACTGCGTGCTGGTGCACCTGGGCTGCGCGCCGGAGGGCCACGCGCTGGCCTGCGCGGGCACGGTGCGCATCGGCTGCGGCGAGACGCGCGAGGCCAGCGAGCCGTGCTACGCGGGCCGCTACGAGCTGCCCGCCGACTGCGAGGTGGGCGCGTGCCGCGAGCTGTGCGTGCCGCTGCAGCCGCCGCGCATCCAGCAGCACTGCACGCGGCTGGGCCTGGCCACGCCGTACCTGCACCTGCACTGCCGGCGCGTCTCCCGGGAGGAGATGTGCCTGGAGGCGGCGCGCGTCGCCTGCTACCTGCGCCCGCGCGCGGCGCTCCTCATGGACCCGGGCGCCGGCGCGCGCCGCTGCCCGAGCGCGGCCTGCCGCGTGCTGGACGCGGAGCCGCAGCCGCCCTGCGCGGCGTACGCCGACGACACGGACCGCGAGCAGGCGCAGCCCAACCAGCACCTGGAGGAGACCAAGACGAGCGTCACCGCGTGCGTCACGCAGCTGGGCGGCGGCGGCGGAACCCCCTGGCGCCTGGTGGCGCACATCGGCCGCACGCTGGTGGCCAACTGCGGCACCGACAACACCGCGCTGCCGTACCGCGTGGGCGCCGTCAGCGAGCTGGTGCTCGTCATCGCGGTGCTGAAGCGGTGCCGGCAGCGCAACATCCACGCGCCCGCGACGACCGAGGAGCTGCTGCTCGACTCGGGCGCCGCCGCGGTGCTCTCCGGCCTGTGGCGCTGCTACGCCACGGTGGGCGACCGCGCGCTGCCCACCGTGGCGCAGCTCATCCAGCACACCTCGATGCTGCCCGCGCAGCCGGTGCTCGCGCTGCAGCGCATGGCGCGCGTCCTGCGCGGCGAGGACCAGCTGGAGCAGCTGGACGCGGCCGCCCGCCAGGAGTGGCTCGGCCACGCGCTGGAGGAGTGCCGCCCGCTGGGGCGCCCGGGCGCCTACCACAGCCGCTCCGTGCTGAACGTGCTGGTGCTGCGCTACATGCTGGCCGACTGGCGCAGCGACGAGTGCGACGAGCTGCGCGCCACGTGCACCGACCTGGGCGCGCCGGCCGCGGGGCTCGCGGTGCGCGTGGCGGCGCACGCGGCCGGCGACGGGCCGCTCAGCTGCGAGAGCGACCTGCGCCAGCACCCGCTCTGGAAGCACCTGCTGTACGCGCCGGCCGCCGGTCTCTCGATGCGCACCACGGAGCTGGCCGCGTTCCTGGCGGGCACGGCCGGCCGGCACTCGTGGACCGAGACCGCCTCGGCCGAGTACGGCTTCCTGGCGGCCACCTGCATGCCCGCCGTGCCGGTCGACGCGGCGCGCGGCGTGAGCTACGGCTGGGGCTGGTACCACGGCGCCGTGCTCCGGGACGTGCGCGCCTTCGGGCGCCGCGGTCTGCGCGTCATGGTGCGCTGCGGCGAGACCGCCAGCGGGCACACGACGATCGCGTGCCGCGCGCCGGCGCTGGGCCTCTCGTTCGCCTTCAACATGGGCGCCACGCTCGCGCGCCTCACCGAGCGGCCCAACAACAACAACAGCAGCGGCAGCGCCGGCGGCGAAGCGTCGGCGGCGGCGGCGGCGGACGGGTACCGGCCCGTGTTTGGCGTGGTGGAGGAGCTGGTGCGCGCACTGCTCGCGCCGATGCACGCGGCCGGCTCGCTGCACACGGACCGGGCGCGCTTCTGGAACCCGACGCTCAACGAGGCGCTCTGCGAGGTACCCGCGCACGGGCCGCACTACGGCGACGCGGTGCGCGACAGCGGCACGAAGCCGCCCTACTTCTCGGCGCCCGTGCCGGCGCTGCGCGCCCTGGTCGAGGCCGGCGAGCTGGTCTCGGTCACGGACGGCCCCACGGGCCCCACCGCCTGCCGGCTGGCGATCCAGGAGCTGCTCCTGCCGCGCTCGCCCGCCGCGGAGGCGGTGGGCGACGCGCGCCAGATGGTGCGCTACGTGCTGGTGCTCGCCAACCACGCCGGGCGCGTGCACGCGCAGCCGCTCGCGTACGACCCGGACGCCTGCGCGACCGCCGAGGACGCGCAGCTCTACGCGCTCCGGCCCCGCGCGCTGCGCACCGGCTGCTACCGCACCGTGTGCCCCAGCAACGGGCTCCTGCAGCACCACGTGGGCATCTACGCGGTGCGCTTTGGCGGCGCAGAGGGGCCGGCCGTTGCCTACGACGGGCGCATCTTCCTGCACCAGAAGGTCTACGCGGCCGTGCGCCGCCACTACGCGCCCAACGACGACGAGCGCCTCCGCGACGCGCTCGCGGAGGCGCGCGCCAGCGCCGCGCCCGCGCCCGCCGCGCCGCCCGTCTCGCTCGGCTCCCTGGCCAGCGAGCTACTCCACACCGGCTCCGTACCGCCCGTCACGGGGGCCGCCCACCCGCACGACGGCGAAGGCCGCCGCGGCGG
>DAIDIF010000280.1 GCA_027451805.1 Acidobacteriota bacterium | reverse complement strand
ACCGCCCGGGCGCTCGCCTCGCTGAACCCCATCCGCCGCGCGATGCCGGCGCCGCGCTCGCAGCGCAGCGTGATCACCTCGCGCGCGTCCCGCCGCCGCCGCAACCCCATCGCCGCGAGGCGTTGCAGCCGCCGCGGCCAGGCGTCGTCCCGCCCCGCCACCCGCACCGCGGTCATCAGCCCCGCCCACGACAACCCGTACCAGTCCACCAGCAGCGACCGGCTCTTTGCCTCATGGTCGTCGGCCGCGAAGATCTGCGCCACCCGCGCCGCATTGTTGCTGCAGCCGGAATCCTTCAGCAGCAGCGCGTAGTAGAGGTCGGCCCGCTCCGCCGCCGGCAGCCCGATCCGGTCCGCCAGCCGCATCCCGATCCAGCAGCTGCGCACCGCCCATCCCTGCGCCTGCCCGCCGGTCAAGTCGAGCGCGTAGGACAGCGCCGACACCAAATCCGACAGCCGCAGCGGCTGCGACTCGCCCATGCTCCAGGCCAGCCGCCCTTCCCGGCGGGCAACCTCGAACTGCGCCGCGGGCGCGCTCATTGCCTCAGGTCGCGCAGAATCTCCCGCGCCGCGTTGTGGCCGGGTGCGCCCGTCACCCCGCCGCCCGGGTGCGCGCCAGAACCGCACAGGTAGAGCCCGGGCAGCGGGGTGCGGTAATTGGCATAGCCCAGCGCCGGTCGCGCCGAAAACATCTGGTCCAGGCTGAGCGCGCCATGAAAGATGTCGCCGCCGGTCAGCCCGAAGGTCCGTTCCAGATCGAGCGGGCTGAGGATCTTGCGCCCCAGCACTGCCTTGGGAAAGTTCGGCGCATAGCGGCCGACGGTCGCGATCATCAAATCCGCCACCTCTTCCCGATGGGCGTCCCAGCTCGCGCCGGCGGGTAGCGCCGGCGCCGCATGCTGGCAGAACAGGCTGGCGACGTGCCGCCCTGCCGGCGCCAGCGAGTCATCCAAAGTTGACGAAATCACCATCTCCACGATGGGCTCGCGCGACCACCCGTACCGCCGGGCATCGAAGTAAGCCCGCTCCATATAGCCCAGATCCGGGGCCAGGATGATCCCCGCCGTGTGATGATCGCCATTTCCGGGCAGACACTTGAACTGCGGCAATTCCGCTAGCGCCACGTTGACGTGAAACGTCCCCGAGCCACAGCGCCAATTCGTCATGTGGGCGTGAAAGTCTGCTGTCACGGCACCCTGGGGGACAAGTTCGGTGAACAAGAGCTTGGGGTTAAGGCTGCTGGCCACGGTTTTCGCCCGCACCGCCTCGCCCGACGTCAAAACCGCCCCGGCGGCGCGGCCGCGCTCGACGATGACCCCCTTGACCGCCACGTTCAGCCGGATGTCGGCCCCGCGTTCCGCCGCCGCCCGCGCCATTGCCTGGGTGATCGCACCCATGCCGCCCACCGCCTGCCCCCAGACGCCCTTCTTGCCGTTCACTTCCCCGAACACGTGGTGGAGCAGCACATACGCAGAACCGGCCGAATACGGGCTGGCGGAGTTCCCAACCACGCTATCGAAGCCCAAAACCGCCTTAATCGGGTCGCTTTCGAACCAGGAATCAAGATAGTCACCTGCCGAGGCGGTGAACAGCTTCAGCAGCTCCCGCTCCTGCGCCAGCCCCAGTCCCTTCACCCGCCATCCCAGCCGCGCCGCCCGCACCAGCTCAGGCAGTGCCCGCCAGTCGCCGCCATCCACTACATTTGGCGGAGTCTCCAGTACCAACCCGCGCAGCAAATCGGCGAACACCTCCAGTTGGCGCCCGTAAGCTGCGAGCCGCTCCGCATCGCGCCGCGAAAACTTCGCCACCTCACGAGCCGTCCGCCCTTCGCCGGTCAGCAGATAGCCGCCGTTCTCCGAGGGCAAAAAGTTCTGCGCCCTGCGCTCGAGGATGCGCAGCCCGTGCCGCTCGAGCTCGAGCTCGCGGATCACCTTCGGGTTAAGCAGCGACACGGTGTAGGCGGCGCTCGAGTTGCGAAAGCCGGGGAAAAACTCCTCCGTGACCACGCACCCGCCCACCACGCCGCGCCGCTCCAGTACCGTCACCTTCAACCCGGCTTTGGCCAGGTAGGCGGCGCACACCAGCCCGTTATGCCCGCCGCCCAGAATCAGCACGTCGCAATCGTGGCCTGCCATCTCGCGCCCAGTGTACGCTTCAGCAGATGCCGCAGCCGCGCAAAGTCGGCCTGTTCCTGGCCACCATGCTGGT
>DAIDIF010000279.1 GCA_027451805.1 Acidobacteriota bacterium | reverse complement strand
TACAACGCTCCGGAAGGGGCGAGGCGCAAGCGATGCTAGGACGCAGGGAGGCCGGCCTAGGAGCGTACAGGGATGTACGTGACGACGGCCGGCCGACTGAGGACGACGCAGCGCGCCGCGCATCGCCCCGCCCGGCTCGTAACGCACGGGGCAAGCCGGTGTGCTCCCTACGCCCGTTCCGTCTCCGCCCGGCCCGCCATCCCGCGCGCCACCCGCTGCAACTCCGGCAGCACATCGCCCCAGGCCGTTTCCGCCCGCCCCAGCTCGAAATACAGCCGCTTATAAATCTCGTAGAGGGCGTTGTAAGTCGCCTGGGTCTCCGGCTGCGGCCGGTAGGTCGCGCACGGCGCGCAGACGATGTCCTGCGCCTCCTCCAGGCTCTTGGCGACGCCCGCCGCCAGCATGGCGAAGCACGCCGCCCCCAGCCCGGTCGTCGGCCGGCTCGGCACCAGCACCGGCCGCCCCAGCACGTTGGCGTACACCTGGTTCAGCGCCGGGTTGCTCTGCGGAACCCCGCCGCTGTGGACGATCCGCGCAAAGTGCGCCCCGTGCTCCCGCATCCGCTCCAGGATCAGCCGCGTGTGCAGCGCCGTCCCCTCGATCGCCGCGAACAGCTCGTCCTGCGCGGTATGGTGCAGCTTCCATCCCAGCGTCACCCCCGCCACGCTGGGGTTCACCAGCACCGTCCGGTCGCCGTTGTCCCAGCTCATGCGCAGCAGCCCGGTCTGTCCCGCCCGGTACCGGTCCAGCCCCTGGCTCAGCTTGGCGATGCTCACCCCCGCCCGCCGCGCGATCGCCTCGAAGATGTCGCCCGTCGCCGACAGTCCCGCCTCCACGCCCGTGTACCCCGGCCGCACGCTCCCCTCCACCACGCCGCATACCCCCGGAATCCTCTCCGGGCTCGCCGTGATGCCGATCATGCAGGTCGAGGTTCCGATCACGTTCACCATGTCGCCCGGCCGCGCTCCCGCCCCGATCGCGTCCCAGTGCGCGTCGAACGCCCCCACCGGGATCGGAATCCCCGCCGGCAGGTCCAGCGCGTCCGCCCACAGCGGCGACAGCCGCCCCGCGATCTTGTCCGCTGTCTCCGGCGCCCGCCCCAGCTTCGCCCGCACCCCCGCCAGCAGCGGATCGAGCTCCGTCCAGAACTCCTCCGGCGGCAGCCCCACTCCCGGCCGCCACATCCACTTGTGCCCCATCGCGCACACGCTCCGCGCCGCCTCCTCGGGCCGCTTCACCCCCGCCAGCGTCGCCGCCACGAAGTCGCAGTGTTCGAACGCGCTGGCGAAGTACTGCCGCTGGTAGGGCGCATGCCGCAGCCAGTGCAGCAGCTTCGCCCATCCCCACTCCGCCGAGTACACCCCGCCGCACCACGCCAGCGCCTCGATCTCCCGCTTCCGCGCCAGCTCGGTGATCTCCGCCGCCTCCGCCTTCGCCCGGTGGTCGCACCACAGGTAGTACTCGCTCAGCGGCCGCATGTACGCATCCACCGGCACCACCGACGATCCGGTCGTGTCCAGCGCGATCGCCGCCACCCGCTCCCGCACCCCGCCCGCCGCGCTCAGCTGGTCCGCCTGCCGCAGCGCGTTTCGCACCGCCTTGGTGAGCGCATGCATGTGGTCGTCGTGCGCCTGCGTCGCCCGGTCGGGATCGTCGCTGCCGCGGTGGACCGGATACTCCCCCACCCCCGTGCCCAGCACCGCCCCGTCCTGCGCCACCAGCGTCACCCGCACGCTCTGCGTGCCGAAGTCCACCCCCGCGACGATCGGCCCGCTCCCCTTCACGCCTCGCCCCGATGCCGGTGCATGGTCCAGCCGAGATACTTCGTCCCCGCCTCCTCGATCGCCGCCGCCGCCTGCGTGAAGTTCGCCGCCACGTGGTGCTCAAACCCCTGCTCGCAGATATACCGCAGCAGCGCCTGCAGCCGCGGAATCTCCCCCACCCCCGCCCCGCCGAACGTCGCCAGCGGATCGTCGGTGAACCGCCCCTCGCCCACGTAGCCGCGCACGCCGCCCGCGGTGTCGTCGGTCGAGAGCCGCAGGAACGTTATCGCCCCCGCCTTCACCTGCCCCACCAGCGTGCCATAGGTGTTCTCCCGCCCCACCGTGCCGGCGATGATCTCCTGCAGGTCCATGCGCGTGCTGCGGAAAAAGTGCCGCGGCAGGTTCGAGCAGTGGAAGCACACCGCCTTGTTCTCGTCCCCGCCGTAATTGTTGTTCCAGTCCAGCAGCGCGCTGGGCGCGCCCGAGGCGCAGCGCAGCGCGTGCATCGCCAGCACCCCGCAGATATCCACCTCGCACGCGCTCGACAGCAGCCCCTCGCTCATCATGCTCATCAGCGTGCACGGCACCACGCCCAGGTTCTCCTCGAGCGAGGTCCAGCACTGCACCGCGCTCACCTCCACCGCCGTGTCCCGCATCCAGGCCTCGATCACCGCCCCCAGCTTGGCCATCTTCAGCAAGGCCGCTGCCGGCACGCCTTCGGTCGCCACATAGGCGCGGATCGCCTCCAGCTTCGCCGCCACCGTCGCGTCGCCGTCCCCGAGGCGCGCGATCCGCCCCAGCACTTCGCTCAAGTCCAGCGTCTCCACCGAGATGCCGTGCGCCTCCAGAATCTTCTCGCTGTACCGCACCGTGTTGAACGCCGCCGGCCGCGCCCCGATCGCCCCCACCCGCAGCCGCCGCATCCCCCGTACCACCCGGCACACCATCGCGAACCGCGCCAGGTCCTGCTGGAACGCCGCCGCGCCCGGCGCCACCGTGTGCTGCGCGGTCAGCGAGTAGGCGATCCCGTACTGGCGCAGGTTGTTGCACGCCGACATCTTGCCGCAGAAGCTGTCCCGCCGCGCCGCGATGCCCATCTGCTCCGGCTCGTCCGGCGTCGCCTGCACCAGCACCGGCACGCGCAAATCCGCCAGCCGCAGCGTGTCGGCGATGGCGCGCTCGTCGCCGAAGTTGGGCAGCGTCACGATCACCCCGTCCATCGCCGCCCCCTCGCGCCGGAACCGCGCCGCGCAGCGCTGCGCCTCGGCGTAGCTCTCCACCGCCCCGTGCCGCGTCTCCTCCGGCGTCACCGCCACCGCCTCGTGCCCCGCCGCCTGCAGCGCCTGCAGCATCGCCGTCCGCCCGGAAGCCGCCAAATGCGCCGGGAAAAACCCGCGGTTGCCGACAATCAGTCCGAATTTCATGGTTGTCCGTAGTAGGCCGATGGTCCGTGCTTGCGCCGAAAATGCTTCTCGTGCAGCCCCCGCTCCAGCGGCTGCGCCGCCGCTTCCAGGTGCAGCGTCTGATAGGCCAGCTTGGCGATCATCTCCAGCGCCACCGCCTCTTCCGCCGCCGCCAGGGCGTGCCGGCCCCAGCAGAACGGCCCGTGCCCGCGCACCAGCGCCCCCGGCACCGCGGCCGGGTCCATCCCCGCCAGCGCCTGCATGATCGCCGCCCCGGTCTCGCGCTCGTACGCGCCCGCGATCGCCTCTTCCGTCAGCCACGCCGTGATCGGCACCGGCCCCGGATAATGATCCGCGTGCGTCGTTCCCAGGCAGGGAATCGCCCGCCCCGCCTGCGCCCACGTCGTCGCGTACTCGGAGTGCGTGTGCGCCACGCCCCCGATCGCCCCCCACGCCCGGTACAGCGCCAGATGCGTGGGCAGATCCGACGACGGCCGCAGCTCGCCTTCCACCACGTTCCCCTCGAGGTCGGTGAGCACCAGCTTCCCCGCCGTCAGCCGCGCGTAGCTCACCCCGCTCGGTTTGATCGCGACCACCCCGGCCCCGCGATCGATGCCGCTGGCGTTGCCGAACGTGCCTGGCGCCAGCCCGCTCCGCGCCAGCGCCAAATTGGCCTCCAGCACCTGTTCCCGCAAGGCGGCGAGGCGCATGCCCGTGCCCTCAGCCGCGCCGGTACAAGCTCGGCTGCTGGATCTTCCAGTACACCCCGTACCGCTCGCCCAGCACCTGGTTGAGCGGGATCAGCGCCGTCTGCTTCTCGTCTTTGGCCTGGAACTGCAGCGTCCCGGTCTGGGTGATCCAGTTCGCCTCTTCCGCCCGCTCGCCCCGCGCCAGCGCCACCGTCGCCTCGCCCTCGGGCCGCCCCCGCGGCGCCACGATCGTGCCGCCGTGGTTCACGTCGTACTGCATCGCCTCGGTCAGCCCTTCCGCCCCCAGCCGCGCCCCCAGCACCAGCGGCCCGTACATCGGCGCCTGCTGCGTCGCATCCCCCTTCAGCGCCTCCGCCCGCAGGCTCATCGGCAGCTTCAGCTCGATCCGGTCGCCGTCCTGCCACGTCCGTTCCAGCGTCAAATAGCTGCCCGGGTTGGAAAACGCCGGCAGCGCCTGCCCGTTGACGCTCACCGAGCCGCCGCTCGTCGCCCACGCCGGAATCCGCAGGTTCACCTGCATCGCCACCGGCCGCTCCGCCTTCAGCGTCAGCGTGGTGCCTTCTTCTTCCGGGAACCGCGTCTGCTGCGTGATGGTCAGCCCCCGCTCCGGCCAGCGCAACTCGCTCGGGATGAACAAGTTCACGAACAGCCCGCGCGGATTGTAAAAATAGATCGAGTCGCCGAACTTCGAGAACTCCTCCGCCCCGGTGCCGTCGCAGCACCAGAAGGAGTTGAACTTCGAGCTGAAGTAGCGCCACCACCCCGTCTGCAGCGGGAAGTAGTACTGCTTGCCGCCGTCGCCCGGGTGCTGCGTCCCCAGCCGGTCGTTGAACAGCGTGCGCTCGTACTGGTCGAAGTAGCGCGGGTCCGCTGTCCACTGGTACAGGTGCCGGGTCAGCTTCAGCATGTTGTAGCCGCAGCAGCACTCCTGCGAGCTCCGGCTCAGCGCCTTGCCCAACTGCCCCGGCGGCGTGTCCCAATATTCGCCGTTGCTCGTCCCCCCCGGCGCGTAGGAGCGCTCCTCCACCACCTCGTGCCAGAAGTAGTCGGCGATCTCGTGGTAGCGCGGATCGCCGGTCAGCTCGTACCGCCGCGCCGCCCCGATCACCTGCGGGATGTGCGTGTTCACGTGCAGCCCCTGCAGCTCGTCGCGGTGCATCGCCAGCGGATCGAAGAATGAGGTCACTTCGAACCGCCGCGCCGTGTAGGCGTAGCCGTAATTGCCGGTCAGCGCCGCCAGGTTGTACAGCGCCTCCTCCATGCCCCCGAACTCGGTGTTCAGGATGCGCTGCATCGCCGCGTCGCCGATCGCCTTGCACCAGTGCCCGGTCCAGTCCGCCAGCCCCTCGGCCACCGCCAGCGCCTGCTGGTTGCCGCAGTGGGTGTACATGTCCAGCAGTCCCGCCATGATCTTGTGGATGGTGTAAAACGGCGCCCAGACTTGCTTGTCGATGTACAGCCGGTCGAAGAACGACTCCGGAAACGCGCTCACGTACCCGTTGCGGTTCTTCTTCTGGCAGATCGCCAGTTGCGCCACGATCTCATCCCCCTGCGCCTTGACCTTTTCCTCTCCGGTCATGGCGTAGCGCAGTCCCACCGACGACATATAGTGTCCGCAGAAGTGTCCGCGCAACTCGACGTTGGGCGACTCCCACCCGCCCAGCGGCTCGGCCGTGCTCGGCAGCCCCGACGTGATGCGGAACATATGCACCAGCCGCTCCGGCGCGACCGTCTGCAGGTAGGCGTCGTTCACCTCCGCCGCCGCGCGGAAAGGCGAGTCCAGCAGCCGCACCTGCCGCAGCGGAAACGCCTCCGCTAAAAACTCGATCCGCGGCTGCATCGCCCGCCGCGCCGGCGCCGCCGCCGGTCGCAGCGCCTCCGCCCCGGCGCGCGTTCCCACCGCCGCCGCCCCCGCCGCCGTCAACGCCGTCGAAAGAAACCGCCGCCGATCCAACCCCATGGCCGCCTCCGCCTCACAAAAGTCCAGTCCGCACACGCTCTTACGCGCGTGTATCCCGTATCCCGGAGCTTAGCAGAACCGCCCGCCTCCCGCTACGCGGCAACCGGGAGACGCCCCGAGCGCCTGCGGGCGTCCGTTGCCGGGGAACGAAGCACGGCCACAGCCCGACCAACGGGAGGGCGGCATAAGCAAAAGGTGGCCGAGTCACTTCCCGCTACGAGACGCGGCAGGTCCCGGGTCGCACCAGCTTGACCGGGGCGAGATCGCAGGGACAGGGCTGCGAACCGGGGTGGTCGTAATTCCGAAGGGGGCGAACGTCGCAGGGAGCCCGCGGTGCCGGGGCCCCCAGAACGCTCGCGTTCTGGGGTGGCTGTCGGGGTACAACGCTCCGGAAGGGGCGAGGCGCAAGCGATGCTAGCCGCCCCGGCGCAGCCACAGCCGCGGGCGGTACGACGCAGGGAGGCCGGCCGACTGAGTTGCGCGCCCGCCGTTCAACCCGCCTGGGTGACGTATCGGGCCCGGCGCCAAGCCGGGCCCGACGCGCCCCCCGTGGTGTCCAACCTCGACGCGCGCAACTCAGGAGGAGCGTACAGGGATGTACGTGACGACGGCCGGCCGACTGAGCCGCCCTGGCGCAGTCACAGCCCGGGCGGGACGACGACGCAGCGCGCCGCGCATCGCCCCGCCCGGGTCGTATGGCGGCCCGGCGCGGCCTCTGCTACAGTGAAGGGCTGAGTTGGCATGCTGAAATTTCGCGACGTTGATTTCATCGGCATCGGCGCGCTGCTGTCGGAAAACGAGCGCCTGGTGCGCGACAGCGCCCGCCGCTGGGTCGAGGAGCGCATCATCCCCATCATCGAGGGCTGCGCCCGCGAGGGCCGCTTCCCGATGGAGCTGGTTCCCGAGATGGCCGCGATGGGCTTTT
>DAIDIF010000278.1 GCA_027451805.1 Acidobacteriota bacterium | reverse complement strand
GAGGCCAAGGACCACCGGGATCAAGCCCTGGCGCACGACCAGCCCCAACACGTTGCCGCGCGAGGCGCCCAAGGTGAGGCGCAGCGCCATTTCGGCGGAGCGCATTTCGACCGAGTAGGCGACCGTGCCGTAGATGCCGCTTGAGGGCATGACACCCACGATGACCACCGGAGCGCCGTTGAGATCCGCGGTGCGGCCAATGACGCCCGGGTCGGCGTGGAACTGCGCGCGCCAGAAGGCGTCGGTGAGAATGACGACGTCGTTCTTGCCGGGCTGGTCCTCCGCGGCCGTGAAATCGCTTCCCAGCTCAGGCTTGACGCCGAGCGTGGAGAACATGGAGGCGGTCACGCCGGCACCGTGGACCTCCGTGGGCGTTTCGCCGGGGGCGGTGAGCACCCAGGACTCGGCGCTTGCGAGAGCCAGTCGAGCGAGGGTGTGGCTGCGTTGGGCCCAGACGTAGTACGAGGCTGCGTTGACCGGGAAGTAGGGATACTTGGCGGCGAACTGCGGGATGGATTCATTCAACGTGATCAGCCGGTCGGGCGCGGGGAAGGACAACGGGTGCAAGAGCGCTCCGTTGACAATGGAAAAGATGGCGACGTTGGCGCCAAGGCCGAGCGCCAGGGTGAGCACCGCCAACAGGGAGAAGAACGGCTGCTGGCGCAGGCGGCGCAGGCACTGGCGGAGGCTCATGGCGATTGGTACGGAGGCGCTTGGACCCCTGTTCCGCCTTTCCGCGGACCTGAGAGCGCACCGCGGCGCGACATTACGCCAGCGCTTGCTTGCACCAGGCGAGGGGCTCCTGGGCTTCGGGGAGGCCGGCGCTCGCGGCGCGTTCGAGGAGGGGGAGGGCGTCGGCGGGGCGGTCGAGGCCTTGGAGTAGGAGCAGGCCCTGGTTGAGGACCAGAAGCAGGTTATCGGGGTCGGCGGCCAAGGCGCGGTCGAGGGCATCGAGGGCCAGCTCGGGCTGGCCGAGGCGAAGATAGAGGCCGGCTTGATTGGAGAGGGCGGCGGTGTGGGCGGGGATGCGCTGGAGCAGGGCGGCGTAGACGGCCAGAGCTTCGTGATCGCGGCCGAGTTCCTCGAGCAGGAGGGCCTTGCGCATCCAGGCAGGCTCCCAAGCCGGATCGAGGGCGAGGGCGCGGTCGTAGGCGGCGAGGGCGCTGGCGTTGCGCGCGTCGCGCTCGAGGCGGAGGCCATGGGCGACCCATGCCGCGGGCGTGGCGGGCGCGGGGGCGTCAGGGGCGGGCGGAGTTGCCGCGAACACGGGCGCCCTCCTGCGCGGCGGCGCCGGTTGGGGCGCCGAGCAATTGCTCGAGTTTGCTGCCGGCGATGGTGATGGTCTGGTCGCGCTCGGGGCCGGTGGAGACCATGCCGATCTCGACCCCGGAGACGCGGGCGAGGAAGGCGAGATAGTCGCGGGCGCGGGGCGGAAGATCCTGCCAGCGGGTGACGCCTTCGGTCGAGGTTTGCCAGCCGGGCAGCTGCTCATAGACGGGCTCGATCGCGCCCCAGCCGGCGACGGTGGGGGGAATCGCGTCGCCGCCGCGGTAGCCGACGCAGACGGGGATGCGCGCGAGCTCGTCGAGCACGTCGAGCTTGGTGACCACCAGGGCGTCGAGGCCGTTGAGGGCGGCGGCGTAGCGCATCAGCGGGGCGTCGAACCAGCCGACACGGCGGGGGCGGCCGGTGACGCTGCCGAATTCGTTGCCGCGGCGGCGCAGGTCGTCGCCGGCGGCGCCGGCGAGCTCGGTGGGGAAAGGGCCGCCGCCGACGCGGGTGCAGTAGGCCTTGCTGACGCCGATGGCGCCGGTGAGGCGGGTGGGGGCGAGGCCGGTGCCGATGCAGGCGCCGCCGGCGGTGGTGCTGCTGGAGGTGACGAAGGGATAGGTGCCGTGGTCGATGTCAAGCAACGCGCCCTGGGCGCCTTCGAGCAGGATGCTCTCGCCGCGGGCGGCGGCGGCGTTGAGCAGGGCGCCGGTGTCGGCGACGAAGGGGCGGATCTGCTCGGCCAGCCCCTGATAGGTCTCGAGGATGCTTCCGGCGTCGAGCGGCGCGGCGCCAAAGAGGGCCTGGGCGATGGCGTTCTTCTCCGCCAGCGACTCGCTGATGTGATCGCGCAGGAGGGCGGGATCGTAGAGGTCGGCGACGCGCAGGCCGCGGCGGCCCATCTTGTCTTCGTAAGCGGGGCCGATGCCGCGCGAGGTGGTGCCGATGCGGAGGCGGCCGGGGGCGCTTTCGGCGGCGTGCTCGATGCTGCGGTGGTAGGGCAGGATGACGTGGGCGCGGTTGGAGACGAAGAGCTGGCCGGCGACGTCCACGCCGGCGGCAGCGAGGGAGGCGATCTCGTCCACCAGGGCCTGGGGATCGAGCACGACGCCGTTGCCGATGACGGCCTTGGAGGCGCCGCGCAGGATGCCGCAGGGGATGAGCTGGAGGATGAACCGCCGCCCGCCGATGACGACGGTATGGCCGGCGTTATGGCCGCCCTGGTAGCGGGCGATCCAGGCAAAACGGCCGGCGAGCAGATCCACGATCTTGCCCTTGCCCTCGTCCCCCCACTGGGCACCCAACACGATGACACACGGCGAGCGCATGAATGATTTTCCCGAATGGAATCGCGCCGGACCGGCCCGAATCAGTGAACCGGGGCGGCCTGCAGGTGACGGTCGAGGGCGCGACGCAGGGCGTCCTTACTGACGTAGCCGACGATCTGCTCCTCCACCTTGCCGTTCTTGAAGAGCAGCAGGGTGGGGATGCCTTGCACGTGGAAGGACATGGCGGTGCGGGGGTTGTCGTCCACGTCGAGCTTGCCCACCTTGAGCCGGCCGGCCAGCTCACCCGCCACGGCTTCGACGTGGGGCGCGATCTGGCGGCAGGGACCACACCACGCCGCCCAGAAATCCACCAGCACGGGCTGGTCGGACTTCAGCACTTCGGCTTCGAAGTTGGCATCGGTGAACACGGCAAGATTGGCGGCCATGCGATCAGTTCCTCCGTCCATCTACTATTGTACTGGAGTCGGATGCGAGCGCCGAAGGGACAGAATTTTCTCTATCAGGAGGCGTGGCTGCGCAAGGTGGCGCAGGCGGTGGGCGCGAGCCGCGCGTTGGTGGAGATCGGGGGCGGACCGGGCGGATTGACGGCGCTGCTGGCGGAGGAGAGCGAGCGGCTGTGGGTGATCGAGCAGGACGCGAGGCTGGCGGAGGGGCTGCGGCGGCGGTTCGCGGACGTGACGCGGGTGACGGTGATCGAGGCGGACGTGCTGGAGGTGAGTTTCGCCGCGCTGGCGCGGGAGGCGGGCGAGCCGATCCGGGTGGCGGGGAACCTGCCGTATTACATCACCAGCCCGATCCTGCTGCACCTGTTCCGGCAGGCGGCGCACCTGACCGACGCGACGGTGATGGTGCAGAAGGAATACGCCGAAAGAATGCTGGCGGCGCCGGGGGGGCGGGGGTTCGGGCTACTGGCGGCGACGACGCAGTTTTACGCGCGGGCGCAGCGGTTGTTCGACCTGCCGCCGGGGGCGTTCCGGCCGGCGCCGCAGGTGCACTCGACGCTGCTGCGGCTGGAGATGGCGCCGCAGGGGGAGGCGCTGGGGGTGGACGAGGGCGGCTTCATGGTCTTTTTGCGGCGGGCGTTTCAGCACAAGCGCAAGCAGTTGGGCAGCGTGCTGGGAGCGGCGGCGGGGGAGGCGGCCAAGGCGCGGGCGGAGACGCTGACGCTGGCGCAACTGGCCGAGGTGTACAGGTCCATGGCCGGTAAGTCTGTAGAATGAAAAGCGTGGCAAAAGTTGAACTAATCCCTCTCGGCGGGCTGGGTGAATTCGGCCTGAACATGATGGCCATCCGCTATGGCAACGACATGGTGGTGGTGGATTGCGGGCTGATGTTCCCGGAGCCGGAACTGCTGGGCATTGACATCGTGGTGCCGGACGTGGGCTTCCTGGTGGAACACCGGGCGCAGTTGCGGGCGATCCTGCTGACGCACGCGCACGAGGACCACATCGGCGCGCTGCCGTTCGTGATCGAAGACATCAACGTGCCGATCTACGGCACCGAGTTCACGCTGGCGATGGTGGAGAGCCGCTTCGGCGAGCACGGGCTGCTGGAGGCGACGCGGCGGCACGTGGTGGAGCCGCTGCAGCCGTTCGCGCTGGGGCCGTTCACGATCGAATACATCCACGTGACGCACAGCATCGTGGGGGCGTGCGCGATCGCGATCACGACGCCGGCGGGGGTGGTGATCCACACCGGCGACTTCAAGATTGACGCCACGCCGACCGACAACCGCCCCTTCGACCTGCACGCCTTCGCCGGCTACGGCAAGCGCGGGGTGCTGGCGCTGCTGAGCGACAGCACCAACGTGGACCGGCGGGGGTACACGCCGAGCGAGCTGGCGGTGCGCGACCGCTTCGACGACGTGTTCGCCAACGCCAGCGACGGGCGGATCTTCATCTGCTGCTTCACCAGCTCGATCCACCGCATTCAACTGGCGGTGGACATGGCGGAGGAGTACGGGCGCAAAGTGTGCTTCCTGGGGCGCAGCATGGACACCAACACCGCCATCGCGCACCGGCTGGACTTTCTGCATTTGCCGGACGGGATCCTGATCCGGCCGCAGGATCTGCGCTCCTTCCCGCGGAACAAGGTGGCGATCGTGATCTCGGGCAGCCAGGCGCAGGGCACCTCGGCGCTGGCGCGCGCCTCGGTGAACAACCACAAGCACGCGGAGATCAGCGAAGGCGACCTGGTGGTGCTCTCGAGCCGGATCATTCCGGGCAACGAGAAGGCGATCTTCCGCATGATCAACCACCTGTTCAAGCGCGGGGCGCAGGTGATCTACGAGACCGAGGCCTATCCGCCGGTGCACGTCTCCGGGCACGCCAGCCAGGAGGAGCTGAAGCTGCTGATCAACCTGGTGCGGCCGCGGCACTTCATCCCGGTGCACGGGGAGTTCCGGCAGCTCTCGCTGCACGCGCAACTGGCGCGCAGCCTGCACATTCCGGGATTGGAGGCGCACGTGGCGGAGGACGGCGAGGTGCTGGAGCTGGACGGCAAGGGGCTGGTGCGCAGCGGCACGGTGGCGACCGGGCGGGTGTTCATCGACAGCGGCAGCCAGGACGAGGTGGCGGAGGAGGTGGTGGTGCGCGACCGCCGGCATCTGGCGGAGGACGGCATCGTGCTGCCGGTGCTGGCGATCAGCAAGGCGAACGGCAAATTGCAGAATGAGCCGGAAATCATCACCTCCGGCTTCGTCAACCCGATGATGGCGGATGGGCTGATGGCGCGCGCGCGGCAAGTGGTGCGCGATTCGGTGGCGAACGCCGGGCGGGAGGAGTCGGGCGACTGGTCGCTGATCAAGGAGCGCATCCGGCGCGATCTGCGCAAGTACCTGCAGCAGCAGACCAACAAGCGTCCGCTGATCCTGCCGGTGATTCTGGAGGTATGAGGATGAGGTGGGGGCGGGCGCTGCTGGCGCTGGCGCTGGGCGCGGCGGCGAGCGCGCAGGCGGTGGCGCTGCAGAAGGCGATCGCGCTGACGGCGACTCCGATCTACCTCAGCCCGGACGCCACCAGCACCAAGGTGGGCGCAGTGCGGCCGGGGATGCTGCTGGGCATTCAGTCGCAGGCGCAGGACTTCCTGCAGATTTTCAGCGGCGCGGCGGGAGTCTCGGGCTGGATCCCGAAGTACGGGTACGTGCGGCTGGACAACCCGCAGGCGCCGGAGGTGCTGTTTGGCGCGGGCGCGGAGCAGGAGGCGCTGGCGGAGTCGCGGAGCAACGAGGACCAGGCGGCGAACGACGCGGCGCAATTGTTCCTGAGCATTGACGAGTACTTCCCGGCTTCGGCGCGGGCGGCGGAGGCGCTCTACCGCGGCGCGGAGATCGTCTGGGAGCTGAAGTTGAGCGAGGAGCCGCCGCACACCGATCCTGCGATGCGGCAATTTCCCCGCACCGAGCTGCTGCGGCGGGTGATTTCGAAATATCCCAAGACGCCGTGGGCCGCGCGCGCCGCCTTCCATCTGATCGTCACCCACTTCACCTGCGGCAACTGGTTCGACAAGCCGGACTGCATCGGGAAAGAGATCCATCAGTACGACAACTACGTGAAGAAGTACCCGCGCAGCCCGCGCGCGGCGCAGGCGGCCTACGACGCCATCTACCGCGCCGGCATCGCCTGGACGCTCTACCGCCAGCGGACCAAAGTCGGCAACGAGGAAAAGGCGGAACAGTACCAGGCGGAGGTGGCGCAGCGGGCGGCGGCGATGCAGGCCGCGTATCCGAACACGGACTGGACGGCGCGGGCGGCACTGGAGGCGTTCACGGTGGCGCAGGGCGAGCCGATGGTGCTGCCGGACCGGACGCCGCTGGGCGGACCCTAGGACAACGGGCCGAAACGGCTCGGCCACCTCGCTCCGGAGCCGCCCTCCCGCTGGTCGGGCTGGGGCGGTGCTTCGATCCCCGGCAACGGACGCCCGCGGGCGCTCCGGGCGTCTCCCCGTTGCCGCGTCCGGCGTCGCGCCGAGTGGTCCGGCCGAAAGGGCACGCCACGGCGTGGCTTACCAAGGCACTGTGCGGCGCGAGGGCGGGCGGCGTGATGGCGCTCACGTAGCGCCATAAGCGACATCAAATACAACCGGCCCGCAGGCGAGGTGGAATGGATATGAGAGTGATCCATGTCGCCTGCCAGACAGTTTCCGGTTACACGATGGCGCTTGCGGGCTCACGCCGCACAGGGAAAGGCCCGGGCGGCGGCCGGGCGGACCACGTCCGGAGCCTTGCCCAGCCGAGGACATCTTGACTAAACCGCACTCCTCAGTTGGAGCCTTGTTGCTGCTGCTCGGGGCGATCGCCAGCTCGGGCTGTTCGCTGGCGCCGCGCCACGACCCGGCCTCGGCGCGTTATGACACCTCGCCCGCGTTTACCAGCGCCCATCCCACGTTCTTGAGCACGGTGCAGGACTATTTCGACATGGAGCCGCCAGCGGATCCGAAACAGCCGATCGCCTTCACCCATAAGGTGCATCTGGCCCATGGCATGCAATGCACCGACTGCCATGCCGGGGTGGAGAAGGGGCCGCAGGCCTCGCTGCCCAGCGTCAAGCTCTGCATGCAGTGCCACCAGGTGATTGATCCAACCAACCCCCAGATCAAGAAGGTTGCGGCCTATTACAACAAGGGAGAGGAGATCCCCTGGCAACGGGTGTACTGGTTCTATCCCAGCGCCCACGTCTGGTTCTGGCATGCGCCCCACATCCACAACGGCATCAGCTGCGCCACCTGCCACGGCGACATGACCCAACAAACAACCGCGGTCCGGTACACCACCTTCACCATGGGTGTTTGCCTCAACTGCCACCGGCAGCACCACGCGCCGGTAGACTGCACCACCTGCCACAACTGATATGGAACGGCGTGATTTTCTCCTACTCTCGGCGGCCGGGGCCGCAGCGGCGGGTCTGAGCGCCTGCGGCAGCCCGGACCACCCGTTGATCCGATTCCTGCCCGAGACCGAGCTGGTACCGGGCATTGCGACGTGGCGGCCCAGCGTGTGCACGCTGTGTCCCGGCGGATGCGGCACCAGCGTACGGGTGATGGCCGGGGATGTGGAGGTGACGCGGGAAGGGCAGCGGGGGGTGATCCGGGCGGGGCTGGCCAAGAAAATCGAGGGTGCGGCGGCGCATCCGGTGAGCGCCGGAGCGGCGTGCGCCCGCGGGCAGGCGGCCTTGCAGATCACCTATCATCCGGACCGGGTGCGCCATCCGCTGCGCCGCCGCGGCCTCCGCGGGGCGGGGGAATTTGAGGCGATCAGCTGGGACGAGGCCATGAGCGAACTTCACCGCCAGGCGAGCGGCGCCGGGGGCGAAGTGGTGACGGTAGCCGGCCGCCAGCGCGGGGCGCGGCGCTGGATGTGGGAAGGGTTGGCGCGGGCGCTGGGCGCTCCGGCTCCAGTGTTCTTCGAATTCTTCGAGGATGCGGTGCTGCGCCGCGCCAACGCCCTGAGTTTTGGCCGCGATCAGGTGCCCAGCTTCGACCTGGCGCGCTGCAATTACGTCCTCAATTTCGGCTCTGATTTTCTAGGCACCTGGAATTCGCCGGTAGCCCAGGCGCGCGCGTATGGCGTCCTGCGCCAGGGGCGGGTGAATCAGCGCGGGCGTCTGATTCAGGTCGAGGCGCGCATGTCCGATACCGGGGCCAACGCCGACCAATGGGTGCCGGCCAATCCCGGCACGGAAGGGGTGCTAGCGCTTTCCATCGCCCAGGTGATCCACACGCAGCACCTGCGTCCGGGGTCGGCACTGGCCGACGCCGCCGGCGCCCACCTCCAGGGCTGGGGGGAAGGCCTGCCCGCATTTGCGCCGGAGATGGCGGCCGGAGTCACCGGAGTGCCCGCCGCCCGCATCCACCAGCTGGCCCATGATCTGGCCGCGCATTCGCCGGCGGTAGCGATCATCGCCGGCCCCGCCCTGGCCCACTCCAATGCCCTCTTCAGTGCGCTGGCGGTGAACGCACTGAACGCGCTGCTGGGGAGCGTCGAGCAGCCTGGGGGCCTGTACTTCACTCCGGCGCCGCCCGGCCTGGCGTTTTCCGCCCGCGAGCAGGCGGGGAGCTCGCATCGCGAGCTTTTAGCCCGGCTGGCGATCGCGCCGGCGGGCCCGCCGCCCAAGCTCTTATTTCTGGATGGGGCCAATCCGGTCTACTCCTGGCCCGGCAACGCGGTTCCCCACGCGCTGGGCCGAATTCCCTTCATCGTCAGCTTCGGCAGTTTCGTGGATGAAACCAGCGCCTATGCCGACCTCATCCTGCCGGACCACTCCGGGCTGGAATCCTGGATGAACGATATCCCCGAGTCCGGCGCCGCGGAGGCGGTGTTCAGCGTGGCGCCGCCGGCGATGCAGCCGCTGCACGACACGCGCGCCACCCCGGACGTGATCCTGGCGCTCGCGGGCCAGCTCGGGGGCAAGGCGGCGCAGGCGCTGCCCTGGAAAACGTACGCCGACATGCTACGGGCGCTGAGCGCGCCGCTCTTGCATCAGAAGGGCTCGGTCCAGGCCACCGACCCGGACGACTTCTGGTCCAGCCTGCAATCGCAAGGCGGGTGGTGGGGCGCGGCCGCCGCGCCGGCGGCCGCGGCCGCCGCTCCGGAGCCGCCACAGGCCTATGCCGCCCCGGCCTATGCCGGCGACGAGAAGGAATACCCCTTCCTCTTTCTGCCCTATGAATCGCAGCAATTCTTGGACGGCGCGCTCGCCAACCTGCCGTGGCTGCAGGAGATGCCGGCGGTTCTGTCCACGGTGATGTGGGGATCGTGGGTGGAGATCAATCTCCAGACCGCGCAGCGCTTGGGCATCGCGCAAGGCGATCTGGTGGAGGTGGCGTCGGCGCACGGGACGGTGCGGGCGCCCGCCCTTCCCTCCCCCGGGATAGCGCCCAATGTCATTGCGATGCCCGCCGGGCAAGGCCACCAACAGTACACCCGTTACGCCAGCGGGCGCGGCGCCAACCCCGCGCGCGTCTTGGCGCCGGCGTTGGAGCCGGCGACCGGCTCGCTGGCCTGGGCCGACACACGCGTGAAGATTACCCGCCTGGGCGCGGGACGACTGGCGTTGTACTCCGGCAGCCTGTGGGGCGCGCCGCGCAGTCTCGGGCGCCGGTTTTGAGGGAGCGGCGATGCAGGACCGCGACGTAGCACCAGGAGGGAAGCAAGCATGGCGCGCCAATGGGGCATGGTGATTGATCTCGACCGGTGCACGGGCTGCGAAGCCTGCGTGGTCGCCTGTCACGCCGAAAACAATATCGCCACCGTCGGCGAGGACCAGGCGGCGCGGGGGCGGGCGATGCATTGGATCCGGGTGGAGCGGTACTGGCAGGGGGAGTATCCCGACGTGCGCGTGGGCTACCGCCCGGTGATGTGCCAGCAGTGCGGCGATGCGCCCTGCGAGTCGGTCTGCCCCACGTTTGCCAGCTACCACAATCAAGAAGGCCTCAACGCCCAGGTCTACAACCGCTGTAT
>DAIDIF010000277.1 GCA_027451805.1 Acidobacteriota bacterium | reverse complement strand
CCGAGTCGCACCAGCTTGACCGGGGCGAGATCGCAGGGACAGGGCTGCGAACCGGGGCCCCCGGCGCGCCCGCGCGCCGGGGTGGTCGTAATTCCGCAGGGGGCGAACGTCGCAGTGAGCCCGCTGCCGGGGTACAACGCTCTGGAAGGGGCGAGGCGCAAGCGATGCTAGGACGCACGGAGGCCGGCCGACTGAGTTGCGCGCCCGGCATCCAGCCCGCCACAGTCCGACACCGGGCCCGGCCCCACGCCGGGCCCGACGCCCCTGCCCCGGTCGGCCAACCCGACGCGCGCAACTCAGGAGGAGCGTACAGGGATGTACGTGACGACGGCCGGCCGACCGAGGACAACGCAGCGCGCCGCGCATCGCCCCGCCCGGCTCGTATTTCCCGGCCGGCCGTTCGGGTAGCACCGTCGGCTCCGGCGTGTCTGGTAGGGTGAACACCGCCGCGCCCGCCGGCTTGGCTGCCCGCCGCCCATCCCAAGCTGCCTCCGGCGCTACCATGGGCCATGCGGCGACCCGCCGAGCGCAAGCGTCTCCCATGCTAGCCCACGCCGGCATCTACTTGTTTTTCGCCGCCGCCCTGCTGACCACGGCCACGCTCGGCCTGGTGGTCGGCGCGCTGACCCAACTGGCGAGCAATCGCCGCTTCAGCCTCAAGTCCGCCGCGCTCGACGCCCTCCTCGCCTTGGCCACCGCCTTCGCCGCCACGCTCCTGCTGATTGACCGCGATCTCGCCCGGGGCGGCGTTTTGCACCCCCACGAAGGCGCCGCCCTCGCCCTCGCCGCCGCCGCCGTCCTGGCCCGCCACGCCCTCGCCCGGCTTGCCCGCCCGCGCCGCCAGGTGACGGGCGCGACCCCTACCGCACCCCGAACCTCCGGAAAACCCTGATCTTCACCCCGTCGGCCGCCAAGGCATAGACGCACACCGCTGCCAGCAGGCCGGCGATCGGCGCCCACGGGATCGACGCCATCAGGATTCCCTTCGCCGCCATCACGCTCACCACCACCACGTCCGCCGCGGTGCTCAGCAGCAGCCAGCGGCTGGGGCGCGAACTCCACAGCCGTCCCCGCTCCCGCACCAGGTAGACGTTCGCCTGCCCGGTGAACACCAGCATCACAAAGATGAGTGTCTGCAATTGCGGCAGCGGCAGGTGCAGCCAGGCGCGCCCGGCAAACAGCACGCTGAACGACAGCGCCAGCACCAGCCCCGCCAGGGCCCCCGCCGTCAGCATCAGCGCCCGCATGCCCCAGCGGTCCGGTTGCGGCGAGAATCGCACCCGGTCGGTGGCGATGGACATGGTGACAAAATCGTTGGTGAACAGCAACAGCACGATCAGCAGCGGTGTGATCACGAACGACCGCGTCAGGATCACGCCAGCCGTCACGAATACCGCGACCTCGATCGTCTTGATGATCTTGTTCAGGGTGTAGGTCAGCATGCGCTGGTAAATTTCGCGGCTCACCTCCACCGCCCCGAGCATGCCGCTCAGGCCCGGCCGCGTCAGCACCAGGCTGGCTGCGGCCTTGGCCACGTCCGTCGCCGACGAGACCGCGATTCCGACTTCCGCCTGCTTCAGCGCGGGCGCGTCGTTGACTCCGTCGCCGGTCATCCCGGTGACGTGCCCGGCCCGCTGCACCCGGCGCACCAGCGCGAACTTGTCCTCCGGGAAGACGCCGGCATAGACGTCGCACTCCAGCGCTGCCTCCGCGCCGGCGGGGCCGGGGTGGTGGAGTTGGGCGGTGTCGCACACCCGCTCGCCGATGCCGACGGCGGCGGCGATGGCGCGCGCGGTCACCGCCCCGTCGCCGGTGACCATGGCTACGCGCACGCCCAGCGCCTGCAGCCGCGCGATCACAGCCGCCGAATCCGTACGCGGCGGATCGTGAAACGCCAGCAGGCCCGCCGGCCGCAGCCCGCCCTCGGCTCCGCCCGCCACCGCCAGCACACGGTAGCCCTGCGCCGCCAGCGCCTGCGCATCGGCCTCCCAGTCCGGCGCCGCCGCCAGCCGCGCCGCCACCGCCTGCGGCGCGCCCTTGATCGCCCGCAGCGGACGGCCCGCCTCCAGCACCACCGCCTCGGCCAGCTTGGTCGCCGGCTCGAACGGCGTCATCGCCGTCCGCTCGAAGCCCGTGGCCGGCACGCCGCGCTGCCGCGCCGCCGCCAGAATCGCCAGGTCAAGCGGATCCTGGCTGGCCTCGTCGCTCGCGTAGCACGCCAGCCGCAGCAGCTCCGTCTCCTCCACCGGCGCCGAACACCGCATCGCCGCCAGGGTCAGCCGGTTTTCCGTGATCGTGCCGGTCTTGTCGCTCAGCAGCGTGTCCATCGCCGCCGCTTCTTCGATCGCCGACAGCCGCGTCACCAGCACGCCGCGCTTCGCCAGGTCCAGCGAACCGAGCGCGGTCGCCAGCGTGAACGTGGCCGGCAGCGCTACCGGGATGGAGGCCACCAGCAGGATCAGCGCGAAGGGCAGCACGTCCCGCCAGGGCAGGACGGCGACGTAGGCATAGACGCACAGCACGCCCACCAGCGCCAGGTCGAAGGCGATCAGGTACTTGACAATCGCGAAGATCAACGCCTGCAGGTGGCTCACCGTGCGCGCTGCGCCCACCAGTTCCGCCGTTCGCCCGAACTGCGTGCGGCCGCCGGTCGCCGTCACTTCGCCGCTGGCCTCGCCCCGCCGCGCGACCGCGCCCGCGTACACCGTCGCCCCGGCGCCCGCCTCCACCGGCAGCGACTCGCCCGTGATCGCCGACTGATCCGCCAGCACCTGCCCCGCCGCGATCCGCACGTCCGCCGGGACCAAATCGCCCATGCGCAGGTGGACCGCGTCCCCCGGCACCAGCCCCTCCGCCGCGATCGTCTGCCAGCGCCCGTCGCGCCGCACCCGCGCCTGCGCGGGCAGCCGCTGCCGCAGCGCCGCCAGCGCCGATTGCGCCTTGCGCTCCTCGACCAGGCTGAGCGCGGCGTTGAACGCCAGCAGCAGCCCCACGATCACCGCCTCCGCCTGCCGCCCCAGCGCCAGTTCCAGTGCGACGGTGATCTCCAGCAGCCAGGGCACCGGCGCCCAGAACTTGGCCGCGAACGCCCGCAGGGGATGCGGCTTGGCCTCCGCCATCCGGTTGGGCCCGTACGCCGCCAGCCGCCGCGCGGCTTCCTCGGCGCTGAGCCCGTTCAGCGGCGTTGTCTCGCTCGCTGCGGTCACGGTGTGATCCGCTCGTTTACCGGTCGGTCCCGGCGAACCCTTCCGCGGGGCTGCCCGGGGCTTACCGCTGCTCCACCGGCACGTACGCCTGCGGCACCTCCGGCCCGATGTAATCCGCGCGCGGGCGAATCAGGCGGTTGTCGGCATACTGTTCCAGCACGTGCGCCGTCCAGCCGCTCATGCGCGAGACGGCGAAGATGCAGGTGTACAGATCCGGGCTGATGCCCATGGCGTAGTAGGCCGAAGCCGAGTAGAAGTCCACGTTCGGGTTGAGCTTCTTCTCCCGCTTGATGTATTCCTCGATCTGGTGCGAATGCTCGTACAACTGGCTCTGGCCCGCCGCCTGGCTCAGCTCGCGCGACATCTGGCGCAAATGCGTCGCCCGGGGATCCTCGGTGTGGTAGACGCGGTGCCCGAAGCCGGGGATCTTCACCTTCTTGGCGATCAGGTCCTGCACGTACGCGATCGGATCGTTGTCGCCTACCTGCAGCAGCAGGTTGATCACCGCCTCATTGGCGCCGCCGTGCAGCGGCCCTTTCAGCGCCCCAATCGCGCTCGTCACCGCGGAATGGATGTCGCTCAGCGTTGCCGCCGTCACCCGCGCGGCAAAGGTCGAGGCGTTGAACTCGTGGTCGGCGTGCAGGATCAGCGCGATGTCGAAGGCCCGCTCCGCGGTCGCCGAGGGCCGCGTCCCATTCAGCATGTACAGGAAGTTCCCGGCCAGCGACAGATCGTTCGCCGGCGCCACCGCCGGCTTGCCCTTGCGCGTGCGGTCCAGCGCCGCCACCAGCGTCGCGGTCTGCGCCAGCAGCCGCACCGCCTTGCGCACGTTCGCCTCCCGGCTCATGTCGCGCGCCTCCGGGTCGAACACACCCAGCGCCGAGACCAGCGTGCGCAGCTTGTCCATCGGCAGCGCCTGCGGCGCGTTCGCCTGCAGGGCGCTGAGCAGTTCCGCCGCCGGTTTGGGCAGCACGCTCGCTTCCCGCAACTGCTGCTTTAACCCCGCCAGTTCGCCGGCCGTCGGCAGCTTGCCGAACCACAGCAGGTAGGCCGTCTCCTCAAACGTCGAGCGCTCCGCCAGATCGTGGATGTCGTAGCCGCGGTACGCAAGTACGCCGCGATTGCCGTCAATGTAGCAGATGGACGAGGGGGACGCGACCACGTCCTCCAGCCCGCGCGTTGTGACCGTTGGATTCACCGTTGACCTTCCTTGCCTTTCCGAATGTGCCCCGTTAAGAGGTATAACCTAGTTCAGCGCCTGCCGCAAACCCGCCGCCATGCCGACGCCTCTGATTACGCTCATTTCCGACTTCGGCGGCGACAGCGCCTACACCGCCATGCTCAAAGGCAAGCTCTGGCAGCACTGCCCGCCGGCGCGCATCGTGGAT
Organism: Acidobacteriota bacterium; assembly: GCA_027451805.1. Taxonomy (GTDB): domain Bacteria; phylum Acidobacteriota; class Terriglobia; order Terriglobales; family SCQP01; genus SCQP01. The sequence goes on along the minus strand of DAIDIF010000277.1, from coordinate 475 downwards.
CTGGCCCATAACCTCGACGGCGATGATCCGTTCGCGGCTGCCTTCTTCCTGCTGCGCGTCTATTCCTATTATCCCGCCGGAACCGTTCACGTGGTGGCCGTCGATCGCGGCCGCCAAAACGACGTGATCCTGGTCACTGCCGCGGGCCAGCACTTCCTGGCCTTCGACGACGGCGCCCTGGGCCTGGTGCTCGAACGCGAAACCGGCGCCGGGCGCGTCGAAGTGCGCGCCCTTCCCGCCGCTCATCGCGGCACCTTCGCCGCCCGCGACCTGCTCGCCCCCGTCGCCGGCGCGCTCGCCGCGGGCGCGGCGCCCGCCGGCTTCGGCGTGCCGGCGGCGGATTGGCAGCGCCTGCACCTACCCGCTCCGGTCTCGGCCAACGGCGTGCTCGCCGCCGAGGTGCTGCACGTGGACCGCTTCGGCAACCTCATCCTCAACGTCACCCTCGCCCATCTCGACCCCGCCGCCCGCCCCC
>DAIDIF010000276.1 GCA_027451805.1 Acidobacteriota bacterium | reverse complement strand
GGACGGACGCACGCACCGGCACGTAGACGAGCAGGTTGGCGGGCAGGGTGAGCACGCGCGACAGCAGGCCGGCGGCGCGCGGGTCGTGCTTCCAGTCGAACGTGGCCGGGTCGAGTCGGTGGCGGGCCAGCACGATGCGGGCCACGTGCTCAAAGTACGCCGGGCTGCTGCCGCCCGGGCGCGTGGCCACGTACGCGCACGCCGGCAGCATGCCGCAGTGGCCGGCAAAGACGTACGCGTTGATGTCGCTGAGGTTCTCCTGCCGGTAGCGCCGCTCGCCAAAGAAGCGCACCGTGGCGAGTATGTACAGGTACAGGAGCCGGTCCTTGTAGGCCTGCGTGCGCTCGTGCGTCTGGATCTCCGCGGCGCTGAGCGGCGCCACCGCCTCGCCGGTGGGCAGCACGAGGTGCACGTCGCGAAAGAAGAGCGTGCCCTTGTCGTTGACGATGGTCGGGTCGGCGTTCTTCATGCCGTCGTTCGGGTCGCCCCAGCTGGGTATCGTCAGCGTCCAGCCGCTGCCGTAGTGCGGCGAGGCGGGCCCCAGCAGCAGGTCGTAGAGCGGCACGCGCGCGTCGCCGCACTGGTTGAGGCACTGCTCCTGGTTCTTGTTGATCATCGTCACAAAGAAGGCAAAGTTGACGTAGCAGTGCTTGGCGCGCTCCAGGAGCGACATGCGCGTGTCCTCCACGACGGCGAACGCCAGACGCAGGGGCCCGATCTCGGCGGGCGCATCGCGCGCCCCCTGCGGGATCGCCAGCGTGTGCACCGTGTCGCTCACGTCCCGCGTGAGCCACACCTTGGCGATCGGATCGCGCTCGTGCTTCCGGTCGCCGGCCCAGAGCACCCGCAGCGATCCAATAGTGAGCACCACGGACATTGCCGGTGCGCGAAAAAAATAGACCTCAGCGCACACACAGCCTGGGGTGGGGTATCGTTGTGGCCTTTTTTGCCCGCCACGCCGCACGGTGGGGGTTTTGGGGGGGGAGGCTGATGATGTATTGGAAGTTTAGCTACTGCGCATCTCCTCAGACGACGCAGCACGCCAAGGCAGGGCATTGAATGGGATGGTCGAGCTCCGGGTCGGGCAGGTCCAGCTGGCGCTCCAATTGCAGCTGCTCCGCGCCAGAGAGGCACATGGCCGCCGCCCGACGGCGCTCCTCGGCCGAGTCATCCTCGTCCGCGGTGCTGAGCCGCCGCCGGACAGCGGCCGCCTCGGGCGGCGGCGACAACCGGGGCGCGCACGGTGGCTCGGCTGGGCAATCGGCACAGGCGCCGTGCACGCCCCGGGCGGCGCTCGACTTTCTGCGTCCGCCCGCGTCCGCGCTCCCCCGTGCGATCATCTCGGCGTGGACGCTGAGGACGACGCTGTTCACTGCGCGGAGGATGCTGTCGCCGCCATCCGCCGTGGACACCGCGAAGCGCGCGGCCTTGCTGAGGAACGGCGCGGCCTGGCTCAGCGCCATCGACGCGCTGTCGGCCCTGCAGAGGTCCGCCTTGGTGCCCACGATGGCGAAGGTGGGCCGGGTGCCGCGCGCGCCGGCCGCCTGCATGATCAGCCGGTGCAGATCGCCGGCGCCCGCAAAGTGCGCGTCCTCCGACATGTCGTAGGCCATGAGGATGCGGTGGCTCCGCAGCAGGTTGGCAAACTGCTCCGCGTCGGCCCAGTCGCTCAGCGCGTTGAGCCGCACGGTGACCGGCGCGCTGTTGAGCCGCACCTGGCAGGTGACGGTGTTGCTCACCTGGAGCGTGCCGTCCACACTGCCGCCGTAGTTGGGGTCGCTGCGCTGGCCGTACAGGCTCACCAGCGTTCGCTTGCCCACGCCGGCCTTGCCCACCACGCACAGGCGGACCATCTCGGGGGCACCGGCCATCGCCCTCCCGCTCTGGGCCGGCTTGTGGACGCGTGCAAAAAAAGGCAGGCGGGGCGGGGTGGTGTGCCCGCATCGCCTTTAGGCCAGCGGGACCAGTGTGTGTGTGTACGCACGTTCGTTGCCACACGCAGGCGCGGCGAGCCCGTCACAAACACCGCCGCCACACACCCCCGCGCGGCGTACACTTCCCACCCCACCACTCCCACCCGCCGGTCATGACCACCGTGCGCGCGCACGTGCCCCTCTTTGTCATACCCGCCCACCCCGACGGCACCGAGACGCGGCCGTCGGCGTCGGGGGCGGCCTACGCGGCCGAGTGCGACCTGGTGCACGTCAACCACGCCGTGGTGCGCCGCCTGCGCTGCGAGCGCGGTCCGCTGTATCGCAAGAAGGCCAGCATCGCGCCGATCCGCTCGGTGGATCTGGCCACCGGCGAGGCGCTGCTGTACGGGCCGGGCGACGCGATGCCGGTGCACGGCGGCGACCCGCTGCGCCTCGCGGTGCAGATGGCGCTGCTGCACGCGCTCGGCTGGTCGGACGCCGACGAGGCGCCCGGCGACGGCGCCCCAACCCGGCTGTCGTTCGTGTACAGCTCGCTGCTGCTCGCCTTCGAGGCGGACGGCGCCGCCGTGTACAACCAGCTCGAGGAGCCCGGCGACGCGTGCCTGGCGCTCAAGGAGCGCCTCGCCGCCTCCGCGCTGCACTACCTGCGCGACAACTACTGGGTGTGCCGCGTGCGCTGCTGCGACCAGGTGGGCGGCCGCTGGGTCGACTGCAGCGCCCCGGAGGCGTACGCGCTCGCCCACCGCGCCGCGCGGCACGCGGTGCAGCTACGCGGGGCGATCGTCGCGGAGCTGCGCACGCCCCCCGCGCGCTACACGCCCGCGCTCCTTGCGCTCCCCGAGACGCCCGACCGGCGCTGCGCGGTGGAAATCTTTGGCGCCCAGCTCCTGGAGACGGTCGCCGCGCCGCACTGCTCGCGCCGCGCCGCGCCGCTGATCGCCGCGGCGCGGCGCGCAAACGCGGAGGCCAGCGCCGCCCTGGCGCGCCCCTGGACCGGCCGTCTGGTGGCGCCCGGGCCGGTGCGCCCCAGCGGCGCGTCGCAGCACGAACGGCTCGCGGCCGCGGCGGCCGCCATGACTCAGGTCGGTGCCGTGAAGCAGAGCGGTGCGCCGGTCCGCGCGCCGGGCGACCAGAGTGGGTACGCCGCCTCCTGGGAGAACATCATGCAGACCTACAACGAGGTCGAGGTCGGCGACGAACGGGCGCGCGCCATCTGCAAGGAGTTGCTCCTGCGCGGCTACGCGCCGCTCACGCTCGCCGACAAGGTCCGCGCGCCCTAGGCCGGCTGTGGCGCAATAAACCCGGCGAAAAAAATGATTTTTTTTCTTTGTTTTGCACTTTGCAACGTGGGTTTTAGGGGGTTTTTTCTCGCGGCGGAGCGTGGCGCATGCAGCAGCAGCAGCCATCCCCAAGCACGCTCGCAGCGGCGCCCCCGGAGAAGCCCGCGCCGGCGTGCGTGACGCGCCTCAACGCGCTGGTGCGGCGTGGCCAGACGCTCATCGCGGGGTTGACCGATGCCGACGCGCGCCGCGAGGTGTTCTACGCGCTGGGCCTGGTGGCCCTCGTGGAGCGCAGCGCGGACGACTGCGCCCGCATGCCGCCCGCCGCAGTGCCCGCGCACCTGCCCGATCTGCTCGAGTCGATGATGGCGCTGCTGGAGCGCAGCTTCCCGTTGGACAGGCCCGCGGCGCGGCTCGAGTTTTCGGTGCTCCTGAAGGCGGCCTTTGAGCTGCTCCTGGTGCGCCTCTGCGAGCACTTTGGCGTGGAGCTGCCGAACGCGTCGGGCGGCGGCAGAAACAGCGCCACCGGCTCCGTCATGGAGCGCCTGCAGCTGCTCAAGCCGCACGTGCGGCCGCCCAGCCGGCTCAACCCATTCTTTCTGCTCAAGGAGGAGGTCAACGGGGCCGCGCACCCGCGCAGCTCCGCGCTGATCATCACCTGGGACCAGCTGGACGCCGAGGCGCACGCATTCTGCCGCGTGGTGACCACCAGCCGCGAGCTGCTGATGGCCCGTCAATGACAACCATCAAATCGCCCCCCCCCGCGCATCCCTCAATTCACAGGCGGGTTTACAGAAGCAGAGCGGGCTGATGCGCACTCTCGGGCCGCTCGGGGTCGGCCTGCTGGTACTCGCGCTCGGAGCCGTCCAGCGCGGGCGGCAGCTTCCGGCCGAGCCACTGCTCCAGCGAGTGCCGGTCGCGCTCCGGACGTATCATGGCCTCGATGCCGTCCACCAGGCGCGTCCACCGCTTCAGGTAGGGCTCGAGCGCGGGCGCGCCGCAGTTGTCCGCGCGCCGGTGCGGCACAAAGACCAGCTCGCACTCGGCCGCCGTCATGTTGGCGGTCGCCTTGCGGAGCACGGCGCCGGCCCCCGGGCAGTCCACGGGCAGCTCGTAGGTCTCCAGCGTGTACACAAACGGCGTGCCCAGCTCGCCAAACGCGTAGTCGGTCGCCGTGCCCACCTCCGCGGCCATCTTGGTGGTCGAGCGTCCCAGGCGCTGCGTGCTGAGGCCCACCGCGCGGGCCAGCATCGCGGCGAACTCCTCCAGCATGATGCGCCGGTGGCTGGGCGCCGGCTCGAAGCACGAGTCGTACGGCATGAAGATCGCCGACGTGCCGGTGTGCACAAAGAGCGCCACGTCCGGCCGGAAGGCGCGCAGGTTGCTGACCACGCGCCGCGTCTCCGGCTCCGAGAGCGGCTCCGGGCCGGGGTAGTTCTCCGCGTCGCGGCCCACCCTGCGCATGAAGGGCGGGTGCGCGGGCGGCAGGCCGCCCGGGCAGCGCTTGATGGGCGGGAAGTTGCGGTTGAGGTCCACCCCGCGCGCGTTGCCCCGGTGGCAGGCATCCGCGCCGCTGCGCGCGGCGCGCACGCCGTCCGGGTTCACCTCCTCGTCGATGAACCACTCGGTCCACATCGGGCGCTCCCGCGTGGCGCCCGCCGCCAGCTGCGCCACGCGCGCCTTCAGCGCCCGGCACAGGTCCACCGTGGCCCACTCGCGTCCGTGGAAGCCGCAGGCCACGTACACGCGGAGCGGCGCCGCGTCCTCTGGCTCGTCCCAGCAGCGCACGCTCGCCGCGCCAAGCAGCGTCAGTAGCAGCACCAGTAACGACAGGGACGCCGGCCGGCGCATGTTTGCTCGCACCCAGCCCACCGGGGCGGGGCAAAGGCTCCACGGCGCCTTAAATTTTTTTGGAAGACGCACGCCGCCGAGGGTGCTTTTTT
>DAIDIF010000275.1 GCA_027451805.1 Acidobacteriota bacterium | reverse complement strand
GATCGAGTACCTGGCGCCGGTGGTGCTGGGCGAAGCGCTGACGGCGGAGGCCCGGGCGGTCGAGGTGACGGGCGGAGGCGGGGTGTACGACGTGGCGGTGCGCAACCGCGCCGGGCGGACGGTGGCGCTGTTCCGCGGGCGTTCGCGGCGAATCCCACCCTTGCCTTCCTAGGCGTCGCGCACGGCCAGGTGGCGGGGGGTTGAGCTACATGCCGTCGTAGCTGGGGCCGCCGCCGCCTTCGGGCGGGACCCAGGTGATGATCTGGTAGGGGTCGGCGATGTCGCAGGTCTTGCAATGGACGCAGTTGGAGGGGTTGAGGTGCAGCTGCTTCGCGCCGTGCTCGTCGAAGACCATCTCGTAGACGTGGGCGGGGCAGAAGTTCTGGCAGGGGTTGCCGTACTCGAAGGTGCAGCGGCGGTTGCAGATGTCGGTGTCGGCGATGAGCAGGTGGCTGGGCTGGTCTTCCTCGTGGCGGGTGCCGGAATGGTAGACGTCGGTGACCTTGTCGAAAGTCAGCGCGCCGTCGGGCGTGAGGCGAGGCGGCGGGTCGCCGAGCGTGGTGATCGTGCGCATGCGCTCGTGGCCGGGAACGGAGGGGTAGCGCTCATGCAGGCCGCGGCCGCCGGTGGCCATCTGCAGCGCGGCGTTGGCCAGGCCGGCGAACAGGCCATGTTCGAAGCCCTGGTGGAAGTTGCGCACTGGCCACAGCTCCTCGTGCATCCAGCTGGCGCGCACCGACTCGGGATAGCGCGCCAACGCGCCGGCGAAGATCGCCTCCGCCGCCAGGCGGCCCGACTCCAGCGCGAGATGGATGCCCTTCAGGCGCTGGCTGTTGACGAAGCCGGCGGCGTCGCCGAGCAGCAGCCAGTGGTTGCCGGCGAGCGGGGGCAGGGCATACCAGCCGCCCATGGGCGTGGTCTTGGCGCCGAAGCGCACCAGCTCGCCGCCGGCGAGCAGGGCGCGCATCCAGGGATGGGTTTTGAACTGCTGGAAGAGGTTGTGCGGATCGGTGGCGGGATCGGCGTACTCCAGCGCGGTCATCAGGCCGAGGGAGACGCGGTTGCCGCCGAGGCCGTAGATCCAGCCGCCGCCGTACAGTTCGGGCGGGATGGGCCAGCCCAGAGTGTGGTAGACGCGGCCGGCGGGGAAGCGGTTCGCGGGCAGCTCCCAGACTTCCTTGACGCCGAGCGAGTAGACCTGCGGGTTGGCGCCGCCGAGCGCGCAGCGGGCGAGCAACTGCTTGGTGAGCGAGCCGCGCGGCCCTTCGGCGAGCACCACCACCGGCGCGAACAAGTCGTAGCCGGGCTCGAAGTTGCTCTTCGGGCGGCCGTCGCGCCCCACGCCCTTGTCGTCGGTGCGCACGCCGATCAGCTTGTCGTTTTCCCACAGCAGTTCGCGGCCGGCGGTGGCCGGAAATACGCTGACGCCGGCGGCCTCGACCTTGGCGCCCAGCCACTGCGCCAGGCGGTTGAGGGAGACCACATAGTTGCCGTGATTGTGCAAGGGCGGCGGCGTGACCGGTGAGCGGAGGGCGTGATCGGGGGAGAGCAGAAAGAGAGCGTCATCCTCGACCGGGATCGCGCCGAGTTCGGGATCGGAGGCGAACTCGGGCTCGAGCGCGCGCAGGCCGCGGGGGTCCATGACCGCGCCGCTGAGCTGGTGCGCGCCCAGGGCGCGGCCTTTCTCAAGCAGCAGGATGTTTTCGGCCGAGCGGCCCTGGGCGGCGTAGAGGCGGGCGAGGTGGAGGGCGCAGGCGAGGCCGGCGGGGCCGCCGCCGACGATCACCACCTCGGCTTCCATCTCGGGATGCTGCACGCTGTCGGCCACGGGGGGGTGAATGCGGGGGCTAGGAGGCGGCGCGCAGCGCTTCGATCAGCGCCGGCACCACGGCGAAGAGGTCGCCGACGATGCCATAATCGGCGACCTCGAAGATCGGCGCTTCGGGGTCCTTGTTGATGGCCACGATGGTGCGCGAGCCCTTCATGCCGACCAGATGCTGGATGGCGCCGGAGATGCCCACCGCGAGATAGAGTTTGGGGGCGACGGTCTGGCCGGAGGAGCCGATCTGGCGGTCCATGGGCAGCCAGCCGGCGTCGCAGATGGGGCGGGAGGCGGCGAGCTCGGCGCCCAAGGCCGCGGCCAGCTCGCGCATGAGGTCGAGGTTCTTGGGTTCCTTGATGCCGCGGCCGACGGAGACGATGACCGGCGCCTGGGTGAGGTCCACCGCCTGCTTGGCCTCCTGAAACACCTCGCCCGCCTGCAGGCGGGAGGCGGGCGGCGTAACCGCGAGGTCGCGGATGGGCGCGGGCGAGGCGCCGCGGGCGGCGGCGTCGGCGCGAAAGGCGCCAATCTGCAGCGTGGCGAAACCGGGCGCGCCTTCCTGCCGGGCGGCGAAGCCCACCTCGGCGGCGAACTTGCCCTGAAACATGGGGCGAAGGAAGCGCGGCTCGCCCTGGGCGGCGCTCAGGCCGATGACGTCGCTGATCAGGCCGGCGCCCATGCGGGTGGCGAGCTGGGGAGCGAAGTCGCGCACTTGATAGGTGTGCGGCAGCAGCACCAGCGAGGGCTGCGCGGCGGTGACGATCTGCACCAGCGCCGCGGTCCAGACGTCGGGGCTGTAGGCGGCGAGGGCGGCGTGGCGGGCGTGGAGCACGGCCTCGAGCTGGTATTGCGCCAGCTCGGCGGCGAGCCCGCCGGCGGCTTCCGCCTCCAGCAGCACCGCCTGCACCGGCGCCTGGAGGTGCCGGCCCAATTCCTGGGCGGCGGCGATGGCCTCCAGGCTGGCGGGGTTGAGGCGGCCGGGGGCGGTGAGTTTGCGTTCGGCGATGACCAGGATGGGGCGCATGGCTCTAGATGACGTGCGCGTCGTTGCGCAAGTGGGCGACCAGCGCCGCCGCCTGCTCCTTGGCGCTGCCCGAAATCAGGGTGGTGCCCTTGGACTTGGAGGGCACGAAGAGGCGGTGCACGAGCTGGCGGTTGAGCCCGGCGGAGGCGCCGATCTCCTCCAGCGTCATGCGCGCCAGGGGTTTGTTCTTGGCCTGCTTGATGCCCATGAGGGTGGCGTAGCGCAGCTTGTTGATGCCGCTTTGAATGGTCAGCACCGCCGGGGTGGGCATCTCGACGAACTGGAAGTTGCCGCTCTCGAGCTCGCGCTTGACCTTGATGCGGCGCTCGCCGGCGGGTTCGACCTGCATGATGATGGTGGCGTGGGGGGCGCCCAGCAGCTCGGCAAGGATCACGCCGGTCTGGCCGTAGCCGGCGTCGTCGGATTGCAGGCCGGTCAGGATGAGGTCGTAGCTTTCGCCGGCGATGGCGCGGCTCACGGCTTCGGCGATGGCGAAGGCGTCGAGCGGCGGGGCCCCGGCGGCGGCTTCGCCGGCGTCGAGGTGGATGGCGCGATCGGCGCCCTTGGCCAGCGCTTCGCGCAGCACTTGCGCCGCGCGCGCCGGCCCCAGCGTGAGGGCCACCACCTCGCCGCCGTGGGCTTCCTTGAGCCGCAACGCCGCCTCCAGCGCAAACGCGTCCGGTTCGTTCGTCTCAAAACTGACGTCTTCGCGGATCCACGTGGCGGCCTGATTGAGCTTGAGCGGGGCGTCCTTGGCGGGAACTTGCTTCAAGCAGACCAGGATCTTCACTGTTCCAGTATAGCGGGGTGACTGGCGCGGGTGCGCCGGTGGTTAGGCGCGGGTGCCGAGGTGCAACGTGGCGAGGCCGGCGGTGAAGCGCACGATGCGGATGTCGGCGAAGCCGGCGTCGTGCAGCCATTGCGCCAGCTCGCGCGGGGCGGGGAAGCGCGCCACCGACTCCGGCAAGTAGCGGTAGGCGGCGGGCTGGCCGGAGATGAGGCCGCCGAGCCAGGGCAGGAGGCGATGGAAGTAGAGCGGGTAGAGCTGGGCGAGCACGGGGAGCGACGGGCGCGAGACTTCCAGGATGGCGAGCGCGCCGCCGGGCTGCAGCACGCGATGGAACTCGGCCAAGCCGCCGCGATAGTCGGCGAGGTTGCGGAATCCGAAGGCGGAGGCGACGGCGGCGAAGGCGGCGTCCGGATAAGGCAGGCGCATGGCGTCGGCCTGGAGCCAGGCGAGGCGGCGACCGGCCTTGGGGCGGGCGCGGGCGAGCATGGCGTGGCTGAAGTCGGCGCCCTGGACGCAGGCGCCGGGGAGCGCGGCGGCCAGCGCCAGGCTGAAGTCGCCGGTGCCGCAGCAGGCGTCGAGCACGCGCCCCTGGGGGTCGGGGAGGCGGTGGCGCAGCAGGCGGACGGCCCGCCAGCGCCAGTAACGATCGATCGAGAGCGAGAGCAGGTGGTTGGCGCGGTCGTAGGTGGGCGCGATGGTATCAAACATCGCGCGCACGTGGGCCGCTGCGCCTTCGGGCGCGACCCCGGCGGGCCTCGTTCCGGGCGCCGGCATGTCAGTGGGGCTTGATGCCGACGTAGGTGCGGCGATAGGCGGTGGCGCCGACGCCCGAGGTGGGGGGCAGATCGAGCTTGACGTCAATGCCGTGAATTTCGGCCACCGGGGTGAGGTTGTTGGGCGAGTAGTAGAGGTGGTAGATGGCGCGCAGCTCGTCGCCGATGAGCGACAGTTTGGTGTCGAAATCGCGGTCGTTGCCCGCCGAGTAGCTCATGCCGCCGCTGTCGTAGACGTAGTCGAGATGGTGCGGATCGATGAGCTTGCCGGCCAGATGGACCGCGCCGCCGATAATCGGCGCCAGATCGAGGTTGCCGGCGCCATAGCCGGCGGTGGGCTGACCGTGCATGTCGGTGGGCGCGGGCGGCGCCTGCACCCGTTGTGAGCCCACGCCGGTGCCGCGCTGCGCGGTGGAGTCCGGGTTGACGTAGCGCGGCATGCCGGCGGGGCGGTTGGGCGAGATGTGGAAGATGGGAATGGCGTCGCTCATGCCGCTCTCCAGCAGCGCCTCGGCGCCCGGGCCCTTGGCGTCGGAACGCGAAATCACCAGGGCGGCGCGGGTGCGGCCCTCGGGCAGCTTGCGCAGGTCGAGCATGGCGAGATTCAGCGGCTCGACGATGGAGCCCTCGCCCTGGGGCGCGGTCGGGGACTTGCTCAAATGCGTGAGAGTGCTGGCGATCCGGTTGGTGTCGCTGGTGAAGGGAAGAATCTGCTTGGGTTCGGGACCCGGAATGAAGACGCTGGCCTGGCCCTGGGCGCCGACGACCATCTGGCAGATGAGCTGGGCGGCGCGCTTGGCCTGGCCGATGGCGTCGTAGTCGCTGGTATCCACCACGATCGCCAGCGACACCGGGCGGGGAGATTTGTCGAAGCCGGTGATGCGCTGCAGCGTGCCGTCGTCGTAGATGTGAAAATCGTCGCGGCCCAGGGTCTGCAACGGCTGGCCCTGCTTGTCGAGCACCAGCACGGGCACGTCCACCAACGTGGTGGTGGCGCGGATGAGCGGCACCTGCGGCAGCGGTGCCGGTCGCTGGCGCGGCTGCGCCTGCTGAGCGGCGGCGGCGAAGCCGAGCGTCAGCGCCACGACACCCGCCCGGCTGGCCCAACCTGCGCGCCTCTGCATAGCTCAAGGATACCCGTTAACCGAGCTGCGCGCGTGCCGCGCGCTGCCCGCCGGTGCGGCGGACTACCGCACCAGGGGCGCGGAACGGGTGATCAGGTAGACGCCGAAGACGATGGCGGTGGCGCCCATCCAGCGTTGCAGCGAGATGTGTTCGCCCAGAAAGGCGCGGGAGGCGATCAGCAGCAGCACGTAGCTCATGCTGGTGAGCGGGAAGGCGTAGCTGAGATCCACGCGCGAGAGCACGCCCCACCACACCGCGGCTTGGGCGCAATAGACGCACACGCCCGCCAGCACGCGCCAGTTCTTGAGCGCCTCCCAGGTGAAGCCGGCCAGCGTCACCGGATCGAAGGGCGAGCCCTGCATCGCGGGCAGCCGATTGATGCCGGACTTGTAGAACAACTGCCCGGCCACTTCCATGGCGACCGCGATCAGGATCATGAGAAAGACAGTCACGGTGGGGTTTTTCTGGGGAACAGTTTCCATGGCGCGTCAGGCCTGCCGCGGGCGCCGCCCTTGCCATTGAAACACACTCGGCTGCGGCAGGCCCACGTGTTCGAGCAGGCGCGCCGCGAATTGGGCGGTCATGGCCTCGGCGGTGAGGGCGCCGTCGTAGAAGGCGGGCATGAGGGGAAAGATGGTCGCCCCCGCCTCGCTCGCCTCCAGCAGGTTGCGCAGATGGATGCGGTTGAGCGGAGTCTCACGCACCGCCAGCACCAGCGGCCGCCGCTCCTTGAGGCAGACGTCGGCGGCGCGCTTGATCAGGCTGTCCGCCAGGCCGTGGGCGATGCCGGCGCAGGTGCCCATGCTGCAGGGGGCGACAATCATGCCGCGGCTGGGATAGGAGCCGCTGGCGATGTTGGCGCCGATGTCGCGGTCGTCGTGGACCTCGGTTTTGCCGGGGGCGCGGCCCAGCAGGCGATGCGCCAATTGGTCGAGGGTGCCCTCGGGCAGGTCGAGCTCCTCGCGCGCCACCCGCAGGCCATGGGGCGAGGCCACCAGGTCGACGTGGGCGACGCGGGGGTCGCGCTCCAGCATCGCCAGCAGGACGCGCGCCACCCCCGCGCCGCTGGCGCCGGTAATCGCCAGCGACAGGATGGCGGCCGACTCCACATCGTTAGAGTAACAATCCCGGCGGGTCTTCGGCCCTACAATTTCAGGGTGGACGAACAAGAATTGACACGACTGCTGGAAGCGGTGGCGGACGGGCGGCTGGCGCCCTCCGGGGCGCTGGCGCGGCTGCGCCGCCTGCCCTTCGAGGACCTGGGGTTCGCGCGCGTGGACCATCACCGCGCGCTGCGCCAGGGCGCGGCCGAAGTGATCTTCGGCCAGGGCAAGACCCCGCACCAGATCGCCGCCATCGCCGCCGCGGTGGCGCGCGAGAGCCCGAATGTGCTGGTGACGCGCGCCAGTGAAGCGGCGGCGGAAGCGGTGCAAGCCGAGCTGCCGGCGGCGGAGTACCATCCGCTGGCGCGCGCCATCACGCTGCGCCGCCAGGCGCCGCCGGCGGGCCGCGGTACGGTGCTGGTGGTGTGCGCCGGTACCAGCGACGTGCCGGTGGCGGAGGAGGCGGCGCTGACGGCGGAGACGTTCGGCGGGCCGGTGGAGCGGCTCTACGATTGCGGCGTGGCCGGGCTGCACCGGCTGCTGGCCGAGGTCGGGCGGCTGCAACAGGCGCGCGCGATCGTGGTGGCGGCGGGCATGGAGGGCGCCCTGCCCA
>DAIDIF010000274.1 GCA_027451805.1 Acidobacteriota bacterium | reverse complement strand
ATCTCCTCGCTCGCGGTGACCCAGCAGCAGGGCCTGCTGGGGGTGTTCCTGTTCATGGTGCCGGCGGTGATCCTGTCGGGCTTCGCCACGCCGATCGAGAACATGCCCGCCGTCGTGCAGTGGCTGACGCTGGCCAACCCGCTGCGCTACTTCCTGGTGATCCTGCGCGGCGTGTTCCTGCAGGGCGACGGCATCGCGCTGCTGTGGAGCCAGTACCTGCCGCTGGCGGCGATCGGCGTGACCTGCATGAGCCTGGCCGCGTGGCTGTTCCGCAGGCGGCACTGAGCGAAGGCGCGGAGTGGAGCGGGGTGCCCCGGATGCAATCGGGAGCCCTGTGTCCCCGGGACCGGTACGGCCCGCGCGGCAGGTCGCCGCGACGATGACCTGCATCGTCGAGATCGCGTGGTTGTGATACGCATCGAGCGGCTTCTCGAGCTTCTCGCTGAAGATCTCGCTCTGCACGAGGTTGCGCCGGGAGCGGGCCTTGAGTTCGTCCTTGAGCAGCTTCTCCGGCAGTTCGGCGGCGACGTTCTTGGGCTTGAGGCCGCGCACTTCGGCGAGGAACGGGTCGCTCGGGATGCTGATGTCGGGCTTGGGCAAACCGGCGGCGGTGAAGACGATCACCGGGCCTTCGGTGGTGATGGCCTTGCTCACTCATTGAAGCGATTTTCGGTTCACGGCAACGGTGGCAGGCCCAGTTCGCCGAGGAACGCATTGTGCTTGTCCCGTGCCGTCTTGATGTTTTGTTCCAGTCTGCCTAATTCGGCATGGACTGCTTCTAAGTCGATCTCTTCCTCGCCCACCGCCGTGCTGATGTAGCGCGAGATGTTGAGGTTGAAATCGTTCTTCTCGATCTCGGCCATGTCCACGCGGCGGGCGTAGCGCGGCGCCTCCTTGCGGAACTGGTAGGTATCGACAATCCGGTCGATGTGTTCCTTGCTCAACTGGTTCTGGCGCTTGCCTTTGACGAAGTGCTCGGCGGCGTTGATGAACAGCACGTCGTCGGGCTTCTTGCACTTCTTCAGCACCAGAATGCACACCGGGATGCCGGTGGAATAGAACAGGTTGGCGGGCAGGCCGATCACCGTGTCGATGTGGCCGTCCTTGAGCAGCTTGGTGCGGATGCGTTCCTCGGCACCGCCCCGGAACAGCACGCCGTGGGGCAGGATGATCGCCATCACGCCTTCGTCTTTCAGAAAATGAAAGCCGTGCAGCAGAAAGGCGAAGTCGGCGGCGGACTTGGGCGCGAGGCCGTGGCTCTTGAAACGCACATCGTCGGCCAGCGCGTCGGTGGGATCCCAGCGGTAGCTGAAAGGCGGGTTGGCGACGACGGCGTCGAAGCCCGGCTTTTTGGCCGGGTTCTGCTCGCGCATCCGGTCCCACTCGTTGGTCAGCGTGTCGCCGTGGAAGATCTCGAACTCGGTGTCCTTCACCCCGTGCAGCAGCATGTTCATGCGCGCGAGGTTGTAGGTGGTGATGTTCTTTTCCTGGCCGTAGATCTTGCCGATGGTGCCGCCCGACTTGCCGTCCGCACCGGCCATCTTCTTGCGCACATTGAGCAGCAGCGAGCCGGAGCCGCAGGCGAAATCCAGCACGCTGTCCAGCCTTTTTTTCGTGCCGGTTTTCGGTTCCTGGCTGTCGAGCGTGACGATGCCCGAAAGAACGCTGGAAATCTGCTGCGGGGTGTAAAACTCGCCCGCCTTCTTGCCCGAGCCCGCGGCGAACTGGCCGATCAGGTATTCGTAGGCATCGCCCAGCGCGTCGATGTCGGTGGAAAACTCCGCCAGCCCTTCGGCGATTTTCTGGATGATGGTGCAGAGCTTGGCGTTGCGGTCGCTGTAGGTCTTGCCCAGCTTGGGCGAACCGAGGTCGATCTCCGAGAACAGGCCCTGGAAGGTGCTCTCGAACGATTCCGTCTCGATGTATTTGAAGCCTGCCTGCAGCGTGTTCAGCAGCTCCGCGTTCTGCGTGCGCGCCAGGTTGGCGATGCTGTTCCACAGGTGCGCGGGCTGGATGACGTAATGCACCTTGCGCCGCATCTGCTTCTCGAAGGCCGGGATGTCGTCCACGTTGCCGGCATACCAGAGCGCCAGCGGCACCTTGCGGGTGTCGCCGCCCACATCCGGGTAATCCTTGCCCAGCTCCTTCTTCGCCGCCGTCTCGTAGTTGTCCGAGAGGTAGCGCAGGAACAGGAAGGACAGCATGTAGTCGCGGAAGTCGTCCGCATCCATCGCCCCGCGCAGTTGGTCGGCGATGGCCCAGAGCGTGTTGCCCAGTTGCTTTTGGTTGGCTTCGGTCATGGTGTGTTTTCGTCCGGCTCGTCGGATAGGGGGCGCTCATGGCTGCGCTCCCCGATCAAGCGCTTCTCGCGCTCGATCTCCGCAATCAATTCATCTTCGGTGGGCAAGATGCGCTGGTACTTGGACGCAAAAAGCTGCTGACTCTCCTGAATCACCGAGTACTTGACCACCGTTTCATCCTTGCTGTCGCACAGAATGATGCCGATGGTCGGGTTGTCGTCCTCGCCGCGCTTGAGGTCGTCGAACATGCGCACATACATGTCCATCTGGCCAATGTCCTGGTGGCTGAGCTTGCCGGTCTTCAGGTCGATGATGACGAAGCACTTGAGCAGGTAGTTGTAGAAGACTAGGTCAATGAAGAAGTGGCTGGTCTCGGTGCTGATGCGCATCTGCCGTGCGACGAACGAGAAGCCCTTGCCCAGCTCCAGCAGGAATTTCTGCAACTCGTCGATGATGGCCTGCTCCAGCTCGCTCTCTCTGAGCTGCCCCGATTCCGGCAACTGCAGGAACTCCAGCACGTAGGGGTCCTTGATGAAGTCCAGATGCGCGGCCCTGGGCGTTGCGTCAGGCGGCGTCTCGACCTGGCTGGACAGCAGGCGCTGAAAGCTCTGGGTCTTGATGTGCCGTTCCAGCTGGCGCACCGTCCAGTTTTGCTCCCGTGCTTCCTTGCAGTAGTACTCGATGGCCTGCAGCGAGTCGGCCCGAATGATCAGGCGCAGATGGCTCCAGCTCAATTCTCTACACAGCGTGTAGAGAATCTGCTGGTCGGGAAAGACCCGGTAGAACTGGCGGAAGTTGTACAGGTTGGCATAGGAAAACCCCTTGCCGAAATCCGCCGTCAAGGCAACGGACAACGCCTCCATCAGGCGCGTGCCGTACTGGGCCTTGTGCTGCCCCTGCTGCTCTTCCTGCACGATGCGCTGGCCGATCAGCCAATAGGCCTCCACCATGGCCGAGTTCACCGCCGACCGCGCCTTGCTGCGGGCTTGCTCCAAGATGGCCTTGATGTCTGCGTGGAAGCGGGTCAGCTCGCTCATGTCCGCTCCTTCTGAACGACCGAGCATTTCTCGGTCGTTGCTGGCTGGTTGAACCCCGCTTGAACTGTCAAGGATTCCTTGACAACTGAATCCGCGTCCAGCTCCCCGTCCTCGAAGACGTTCTTCAAATGCAGCGAGATGTTCTGTTTCGTGGCATCGAAGAGTTCCGCCATCTGCAACTGCGTCAGCCAGACGGTCTGCTCCTTGGCCCGCAGCTTGATCTGGCTGCGTCCGTCTTCGGTGGTGTAGAGGATCAACATGGATCGATAGCGCCTTTTCCGGGAGCGCTTTTCCTGGGAGCGCTTTTCCCGGGAGCGCCTTTCCCGGGAGCGCCGACGTCCTCGTCGGCTATTGAGATCATGCCGGCGAGGACGCCGGCGCTCCCGAGGACGCCGGCGCTCCCGGAAAGGGCGCTCCCGGAGACGCCAGCGCTGGACCACGGCCAGGCCTCCGGCGTGTCACAGAGCCCGGCCGCAACCGGGTTATGGTGAATGTAGTTCACGACTTGGCCGTAATGACGCTCATCGCGGATATAGCGATCCCAGTACTCGCGCATCCACAGCCGGCCGCGCTCTGGAACCTGAAGACCAAAAGCCTTGGCGTTACCCAGTACCCAGCGCGAGGTGAAGGATTTCCAGCCCTGGACGATGGCGGCAAGCGGCATCATCGGCTCGATCAGCACGTGGACATGGTTCGGCATCACGCACCACGCATGCAGCCAGTACCGATCGCCGTGGAAATGCAGAAAGGAGCTTTGCACGTAGCGGGCCACCCCTGGATGGCGCAGGGCGCAACACCCCATTCCGGCATCCAGCCACTGGTCAATCCGTTGCCGTCTCGCCGATTCGCGTTTGCCTTCCGGCGTACCGCGAAGCTCGTCCTTGAGCTGATGCAGCTTCTCCTGCGGCAAGCTGTCGGCGAGGCGATAGGTGATGAACTGCAAAAGGTGCGGCGTATCCAGATGTGGCAGATAGCCTCGCGAATACCAGCCGCCGTCCCCGCGAGCACCCGCCCTGGGAGCGCCGCCCCCGGGAGCGCCGTCCCTGGGAGCGCCGGCATCCCTGGGAGCGCCGGCGTCCTCGCCGGCTCTCTTGGCTCTCTTGGCTCTCTTGTCCATGCCGACGAGGACGTCGGCGCTCCCGGGCACGGCGCTCCCGGGCGTCGCGCTTCCAGCAACGGCGCTTCGAGGCCCGCTCACGCCTCGGGCTCGTTGAGCGTGGGGAATAACTGCTGCATCAGCCCTTTCTTGTGGGTCTTGAGGGCCTCGAGCTTTTGGGTCTCGGCGGTGATCAGGGCGTCGAGGCTGCTCAGGCAGGAGGCGATGCGTTGTTGTTCTGGCGGAGCCGGACACCGCAATGGGATGCGCGCAAAATCATCGTAGTAGAGACGCAAGCGGTCTTTAGTGAGGCCGCGCGAGTGCGATGTCAGCAGGAGTAGCGTCGCGGGCAGCTTGAACAGGTATTGGAAGAAGACCGGCAAGGCGTCTTTCATCGGTGCCAACACAATGTAGGCGGGGCTCACCAAGCAATCTTCCGGGGCAACGCCCAAAGCACCTTGCCACATTCGCATCATGTTGTAGGCGATGTCTTCCTTGCACGCCTTCTTGTTCCCAGCAGCATCTTCGATGTCGTAGAAATTCCGGTCGAACGAATCACGTTTGACCATCCCGTCGTGCATCGTGACTGAGTAGATGGGAAGACCTTGTTCTCCCTTTGTCACTCGATTCGAGAATAACGTCCCCGCTTTCCTGATCACCCACTCCCCGGCGTTTTGGAATTCGGGGAAGCGGAGGCGGGGTTGGGTTTCGCCCTCGGTGGGGAAAAGCTGCTGCATCAGCCCTTTTTTATGGGTCTTGAGCGCGTCCACTTTCCGCGCTTGCGCGGCCATCAGCGCGTCCACCGAACTCAAGCACTCGGCGATTTTTTGTTGTTCGGCGGGTGATGGCAGCGGTTCATGTTTGTCCTCGACTGCCGAATGAGAGAGGTGCTTCACCGTCGTGCAAGCAGTAGCTTGCTCAATGCCTTTTAGGCTGAGCATGAGAAGATGAAGCAGGAACCGATGATCGTTGTCTCCGCGCGGAAGAATTCTTCCAACTCGTTGGTTCAATAGGGCCTCGCCCTTCTCCCATACGCTTGGGGTGAAATCGCCGTCCATTCCAACGAGCACGTCCCCATTGCGGACGACAAAACTGGAATCGAAATAGCCGGAATAGAACACGACAATATCGTCCGAGCGAAGGTCTCGATTTCGGATCAGCCTCAGTCCATTCCCGCTATCGTTGAATCCAGATGAAGGAAAGGGAAAACCAGCTTGGAACTTGAGTGCAAGGCCGAGCCTTTTTAGTTGCCAGCCAGGTGCCCCCCGAAACTCCGGAAACCGCAGCTTCGGCACCCGCGCGGGCCTTGCCTCATCCTTCGCGGCGCTGGCTTTCGTCTTACTGCTCATACGCGCTGAGCCCCGAGATGTCGCGCCCACCGGCGCGTTTGACCAGCAGCGGGTGCAAATCCGCCATCAACGCGAGTTCGGCCTGTGCGCGGGCTTTCCAGCCCAATTCCAGCGGCGCCATGAGGTCGCCCAAGCGCTCGCCGTCGAAAATCATGCGCTCAAGAATGCCGTCCACGAAGCCTTGCAGGGCGGCGGTGGCGAGGCCGTGCTTGGCAGCGATGGCGGCGAGTTCCCTGGCGTTTTTCTCGGTCTTGAAGCGGGTGTAGCCGTCGCGGATGGCGGTCTCGCTCAGCCCCTCGCCGGCCTTGAGCGTGCCGATGTATTCGGCGATGTCGTCGCGCTCGTTCATGAACTTGGCGTCGCTGCCGATGAGGCCGATGAGTTGCTCGCGGGTCATCCTGGCCTTGCCCGGCTCCTTGGCCGAGAAGCTGGTCATCAGCTTCATGATGTAGTCGTAGTCGATGACGGCGGAGGCAAACAGCACGAACTCGAAGTCGAGCTGGTCCCCGGGAGCGCCGGCGTCCCCGCCGGCTCTCGTGTCCATGCCGACGGGGACGTCGGCGCTCCCGGATTTGCCCTGCCGCGCCCGCAGCTTCTTGGCGGTGTCCAGATACTGGCCCTTGAAGCCGCGCAGGTTTTCCTCGGGCAGCACCTGCTCGATGGCGGCTTTGTTTTCCCCGGTGAGATCGGTGTATTGGTCGAGCTGGGTCTTGAGCCGCTGCACTTCCTTGAAGCGCTCGATGAATACCGTCTTGGCGGCGTCGCCTTTCAGGTTGGCGACGGCGGAGGGCGTGCAGTCGAGGTCCTGAGACTGCAGGAAGGCCGCCAGCTTGTGCATGGCGGTTTCCAGTTTCTGGATAACCACGGGCGCTTTTTCGACCAGCCAGATTTCGCGTGCCTGCTCGGCGGTTTTCTCGCCGGAGAACAGCGCGATGGCGGCATCGACTGAATCCTGTTGCTGGCGGAAGTCGAGGATGTTGCCGTAGGGCTTGCTGCCGTTGAGCACGCGGTTGGTGCGCGAGAAGGCCTGGATCAGGCCGTGGTGCCTGAGGTTCTTGTCCACGTAGAGCGTGTTCAGGTACTTGGAGTCGAAGCCGGTGAGCAGCATGTCCACGACGAGGGTGATGTCGATCTTCTCGGCGCCCTTCTTCGGCAGGTCGGCATTGGCGA
Source organism: Acidobacteriota bacterium (assembly GCA_027451805.1). Classification (GTDB taxonomy): domain Bacteria; phylum Acidobacteriota; class Terriglobia; order Terriglobales; family SCQP01; genus SCQP01. The sequence continues at coordinate 631 of DAIDIF010000274.1, read as the reverse complement.
ACTGCTGGTCCTTGATGCGCTTTTGCACGTCCTGGTAGTAGAGGTCGAACTCAGCGATGCGGTGGTTGGTGCCGTAGCGGGCGTTGTAGTCGGCGAGGATGTTTTTCAGCGCGGCTTTCTTGCCCTCGGGATCTTCTTCGTTGTCGGCCTGCTCCTGCGGCAGGTCTTCCTGGATCTGCTTCACGTCGGCGTCGCCCTCGGCGGGCGGCGAAAACACGCAGGCGATGTTCAGCGGCTTGAAGTCGGGGTCGGCGGCCTGTTTCTCGGCCTGCATGGTCTTGAACAGCGCGTGGTATTCGATGGCGTCGTTGATGGACGCGGTGGCGAAGAGGGCGTTGAAGCGGCGTCCCGCGGTGGCGGCGTCGTGCTTGGCGAGGATGGCTTCGATGACGGCGCGCTTGGCGATGGGCTCGCCGGGTTTGGGCGGAGGTGCTTTGTCCTTTGGGCCTTCCGGCTTGAAGTAATCGACGTGGAAGCGCAGCACATTGCCGTCTTCGATGGCGTGGGTGATGGTGTAGGCGTGCAGTTGTTTCTGGAACAGGTCTTGCGTGGTGCGCATCGACGCGGTGGTGTCCTCGATCTTCTGCTGCGAGGCGTTGGCCTCGAAGATGGGCGTGCCGGTGAAGCCGAA
>DAIDIF010000273.1 GCA_027451805.1 Acidobacteriota bacterium | reverse complement strand
GGGCCGTTGCCGCCCGGCGCCGGCCGCGCCGGCGCGCGGACGTTGCCGCGCGGCGCGGGCGCGGTGGAACGGAAGCCGCCGCCGGGTGCGGTATAAGTCCGCCCGCCGGTGCGCGGGTTGCCGCCGCCGAAGCGCTGGAAGCCGGGGCGCGTGGCGGCGGGCGCCACCGTCCGCACATTGCCGCGCGGCGCGGTGGTCAGCCGGCCGGTCGCCACCGTGCCGGCGGCGCTGAAGCGCGGGCGCGCCACGGCCGCCGGGGTCAGCGTCCGCACGCGGCTCTGGATGCGCGCCTGCTCCTGCCGGAAGTTCGGGGTCGCGGCCACCCGCGCGCGGCCGAAGAAATGCGTGGCCACCGGCCGCGCCACCACCGAGCGCGCCAACGGCCGCCCGCCGCCCAGGGCGGCGCGGGTGGGCGTCACCGGCAGCCGTCCGCCCAGCACCTGGCCGCTGCGGATGTCGGCCACCGTCACCCGTTCGCGCGCTCCGATCACGCCGCGCTGGAACTGATTCGCCGGGATGCGGATCACGGCGCGGCGCAGCCGCGCATTGGTCTGCAGCCCCTCCAGGTTGGAGTAGGCGATGCGCCCGCGGCCGGCCACCGCCAGCGGCGGCATCTCGTGCCCGTAGCGGCCGTAGTCGCGAATGTTGTAGATGTTCACCGCGTGGAAGCCGTAGCCGCCCCACCACGGACGGAAGGGATCGCACGGCCCGATCGGCAGCCAGCCGATGCTGCCGTAGCCGAAGCCCACGTTCACCCCGAACCCGCCGCCCCAGCCGAAGAAGGAGACGTAGGCGGGGGCCCAAATCGGCTGGTAATAGGGCGTCACCGGGCCCGGCCACCACACCCACTGCGAGCCATAGGGGAACCAGCGGCCATAGTGATAGGGCGCCCAGCCCCAGGCCGCATTGTCCTGCCAGGTCCAGCCCCAGTAGGGCTCCCAGTCCCAGCGGCCGTTGCTGTAGGGCGTCCAGCCGGAGCCCTGGTTGTAGGGCACCCAGACTTCGCCATAGCCGGGCACGTAGGTCCAGTAGCCGTTGCCGTTCAGATCCTGCGCGCCGGTGTAATAGGCGTTGGTGTATTGGAAGCTGCGCGCGTTCTCGACCTTGGCGTCGAGCCGGCTGTTCCAGCTGTCCCAGGAATCCCGCCCGGGCGCATCGCTGATTTTGTACTGCGGCGAGTTGACGCCTTCGACCGTGATCAGTTGGCCCGCCTGCAGCGTGGTGCTGCCCTGGGGCGTGGAGATGTCGGCCTGGCCGCGGCGCACGATCACCTGGGTCTCGCGGTCGGAGTTCACCAGGATGCGGTACACGCCCGCGCCCTGCGGCCGGATGGCGACGTTGGGCGTGTCAATCTCGCTGGTGGCGCGGGGATTGCGGAACACCACGTAGTCGGCCAGACCGGAGGCGAGCTGAATCTGGATCTGGGTGCGGGTCAGGCTCACCAGGTTGGCCTGCGCGTTGTCGCCCAGGCGCACCATGTCGGCATAATCGAGCTGCACTTCCGCGCGGGAACCGGGTCCCGCCGCCACCTTGTCGCCGCTCACCAGCGGGGTGTTGATGGCGCCGGATTGCCACTCGCCGCTATCCGCCCGCTGGGTGGAGACGTTGCCGCGGATGAGGCTCAGCCGCGCCACCACGGCGTCCGACACCGGCGGGTTGGAACTCTGCGCCCGGGCGCCGATCCCGGCGCCGGCGAAACCGGCGATTACTGCCAGGTTGACTGCCTTCTTCCAAGCTTTTGACATCGCTCCTGACATGGCCCACCTCCACCCCGAATCTTGCACGCTCCCGGCCAAACCGGAAAACGTGCCTAATCAATCAGATGGCGGGCGGCGGGGAAGGATTCGCCGGCCGATTTGCACCGCGGGCGGTGGTTTTCAGCCACGCGGCGGCGGCGCGGACTCGTCGCCCTCGCCCTCGCCCTCGCCGGCCTCGCCCATGGTGGAGAGCCGGTAGCGCAGCGCGTTGCGCGAGAGTCCCAGCAGCCGCGCGGCCTGGCTCTTGTTGCCGTTGGCGCGCCGCAGCGCGTCGCGGAGGATGGCCTGCTCGAACTCCTCCAGCGTCCAGCCGGCGGGCAGGGTGGGCGCGCCGCCCGCCGCCGCGCGCGGCGGCGGCACGATCTCGAGCTGGATATCGGCTGCCGTCAGGCGCGGCCCGTCGCTCAGGGTCACCGCCCGCTCGATCACGTTCTCCAGCTCGCGCACGTTGCCGGGCCAGTCGAACTGCATCAGGCGCTCGATCGCCGCCGGCGCCAACCCGGCGATCGCCTTGCCCTGCGCGGCGGCGAAGCGCGCCAGGAAATGCTCCGCCAGCTCGGGGATGTCGTCCTTGTGGGCGCGCAGCGGCGGCAGATCGATGGGCACGACGTTCAGGCGGTAGTAGAGATCCTCGCGGAAGGTGCCCTCCTCCAGCGCGGCGCGCAAATTGCGGTTGGTGGCCGCGATCAGGCGCACGTCCACGGTCAGGGTGCGGGTCCCGCCCAGGCGCTCGAAGCTGCGCTCCTGCAGCACGCGCAGCAGCTTCACCTGGATGGCGAGCGGGATGTCGCCGATCTCGTCGAGAAACAGCGTCCCCTGGTCGGCGAGCTCGAACTTGCCCGGCTTGCTGCGCATCGCCCCGGTGAAGGCGCCCTTCTCGTAGCCGAACAACTCGCTCTCCAACAAGCTCTCGGGGATGGCGGTGCTGTTGATCTTGACGAACGGCCCCTGCGCCCGGCGCGAGTGTTCGTGCAGCGCCCGCGCGATCAGGTCCTTGCCCACCCCGCTCTCGCCCCCGATCAGCACGGTGGAGTTGGCCGGCGCTGCGCGCATCACCAACGCCAGCACCTCCTGCATGCGCAGGCTGCGCCCGATGATGTTGGGGAAATCGTAGCGCTCGCGCAGCGCCTCGCGCAGGGACTGGTTCTGGCGCCGCAACCCGGCGTTGGCCAGCTCCTTCTCGATCACCAGCCGGAGTTCCTCCAGCGGAAAGGGCTTGAGCACGTAATCGCCGGCGCCCGCCTTCATCGCCTCCACCGCGGTCTCGACCGTCCCGTGCGCCGTCATCACCACCACCGGCAGCCCGGGGAACTCGCGCTTCACCGCCTGCAGCAGCGCCAGTCCGTCCATGCCGGGCAGGCGCAGATCGGTGACCACCAGATCCACGGGCTGCTCGCGCAGCCGCGCCAGCCCTTCTTCGGCGCTGTCCGCCGAGACCACGGCGAAGCCGGCCTGGGTGAGCTGCAGCTCGAGCAGGCGGCGCATTTTGGCCTCGTCGTCCACGATGAGCAAGGTGGGCATGGGGGTTTAGGCGGGCAGGAACAGTTCGAAGGCGGCGCCGCCGTCGCCGGGCAGCAGGCGCAGGGTGCCGCCGTGCTGATCGAGGATTTTGGCCACGATCGCCAGCCCCAGGCCGACGCCGCTGGGCTTGGTGGTGACAAAGGGATTGAAGATCTGCTCCCGCAGCTCGGCCGGCACGCCCGGGCCGGTGTCGCGGAACTCGATGCGCACCCCCGGCCGGCCGGTGCGATCAGCGGCCGGTTGCGCGCTCACCCGCAGCCGCCCGCCGCCGCCGCTGGCGGCGTCCATGGCCTCGTAGGCGTTGGCCGCCAGGTTGGCGAAGGCGCGCTCGCACAAGGTGGGGTCGAGCGCAAGCGCCGGCAGACCGGGCGCGTACTCGCGTTCCACCGCGATCCCGGCCGCCGGCCAGCGCTCGCGCGCCTCCGCCAGCGCCTGATCCAGCAGCGGCCCCAGCGCCGCCGTCTGCCGTTCCAGCCGCAGGGGGCGGGCAAAATCCAAAAACCGGGTCACCAGCAGATTCACCCGGTTGACCTCGCTGGAGATGAAGCCGGCCAGCTCCGCCGCCACCGGGCCCGCCGCCGCCGCTTCGCGCTGCAGCATCTCCGCCGAGCCCTTGATCACCGCCAGCGGATTGCGGATTTCGTGCGCCAGTCCGGCGGAGAGCTGCCCCAGCGCCGCCAGCCGTTCCGCCCGCCGCGCCTCCGCCTGCGCCTGTTGCAGTTGGCGGTTTGACTCCGCCAGCGACTCCGCCGTCTGGCGGTAGAGGTCGCGCTGCCGCCGGGTCTCGATCACGAAGCGGTTGATGATCATGGCCAGCAGGAAGAAGAAAAACACCCGCAGCGCCAGCTCTTCCACCCCCGACTCGTCGAGCGTGTAGAAGTGGAGCGCGGGCCACAGGTAGGACAGGTACGCCGCCGCCGCGCCCGCCGTCCAGCCCAGCGTGCCCCAGGGCCCGAACAGCATCGCCGCGGTGACCACCGGGATATAGAAGATCGGGTAGTAGGCGCTGTTGATCGCCAGCTGGCCGGTGTGGGCGACCAGCAGCGTCGCCAGCCCGATCTTGACCGCCACCGCCGCCGCCGGCCCGAAGCGCGGTTTGGCCTGCAGCAGCCGCCGCTCAAACAGTTGAAACAGGGCGAAGGCGATGAGGATCAGCTGCTTGTGAATTTCGGTGACCGGCGGCAGCGCCGCCAGCCCGGCGAGGAACACTAGCCAGAGCAAGTCCATCCAGGTCCAGGGAATCTTACGCAGCGTCCGCAACTCCACGCCTCGAATCTAGCACGCGCAAAAAAGTGGCGGCGGTTCCGGACCGTTGTGGCATAATGCAGCGCAATTCGTTGTTGGGGTGCGCTTCCCCCAGAAAGGCGTCACCGCCGTGAACAAACTTCAGCGATTCCTCCGCTCCGCTCTCGTGGGGCTCGCCGCCTTGGCCGTGTGCACGGCGCTGGCCGCCGCCCAATCCGCCTCCGCCGGCGCCGTGGTCGGCACCGTCACCGACTCCACCGGCGCCGCCATCCCGGGTGCGGCGCTGGCCCTGACCAATACCGGCACCGGCCTGGTGCTGCGCCAGGGCACCAACGCCAGCGGCGGCTACACCTTCGCCAGCGTTCCGCCGGGCGCCTACACGCTGGCGGTCACGGCGACCGGCTTCCAGCGCCGCCTGGTCAAGGGACTGACGATTCAGGTCAACAAGACCGCGACCATCAACGCCAAACTGACGGTCGGCCAGCAGACGCAGACGGTCGAGGTCACCGCCAACTCCCAGGCGGACCTGCAGACCGTGAACGCCACCGTCGGCAACGTCATCGGCACCCAGAGCATTGACAAGCTGCCGACGCTGCAGCACGACACGGTGGAACTGCTCGCCCTGCAGCCCACGGCGCTGACCACGGGCTCGGGCGACACCGCCAGCATGCGCGTCAACGGCGCGATCGACGACCAGAACACCATCCGGCTCGACGGCGTGGACATCAGCGGCCACGTGGTGGCCGGCGCCTACTCGATCGTCGAGGCCATCCCCACGCCGGTGGACAGCGTGCAGGAGTTCCGCGTCGGGGTCGCCAACAACGGCGCCAACTTCGCCGACTCGAGCGGCGGCGACATCACCCTGATCGGGCGCCGCGGCACCAACGATCTCCACGGCTCCGCCTATTGGTACAACCAGAACCAGCATTTCAACGCCAACTCCTGGACCAACAACCGCCAGGGCATCCCGGTCACGCCGTTCACCGACAACCGCTTCGGCTTCCGCGTCGGCGGGCCGATCCGCAAGAACAAGGACTTTTTCTTCTTCAACTACGAGGGCCGGCGCTTCCCGGAGACCAGCACCATCACCCGCGTCGTGCCCACGCAAAGCCTGCGCAACGGCATCCTGACCTTCAAGGACGCCGCCGGCAATACGCAGACCTGGAACCTGGCCACGGCGCAGAACTGCGGCCCCGCCGGCAACCTGCCCTGCGATCCCCGCGGCCTCGGCATCTCGCCCGCGGTGCAGAAGTTGTTGGCGCTGGATCCGGCGGGCAACAACACCAGCGTCGGCGACGGCCTGAACACCACCGGCTTCACCGCCCCCATCCGGACGCCGCAAAACACCGATTACGAGGTGTTGCGCCTCGACCACACGTTCAACTCCAACTGGCAGTTCCACGGCAGCGAGACCTACTACCGCAACCTGATGACCTCGTCCAACCAGGTGAACGTGCTCGGCGGGCAGGCGGTCGGAACCCTGGAGCAGCCCCAGCGCGCGGTGATGATCTCCGCCCAACTGGTGGGCGAAATCACGCCCAACCTGACCAACGACTTCACCTTCGGCTATATGCGCGACACCAGCGTGTCGCAGCCGCTGAGCCCCACCGCCGCGGCGCAGTTGGAGAACCTGCCCGGCACCAACACCTCCGGCGGCTTCATCGCGCTGCAGACCAGCGCCGATGGCTTGACGCTGCCGATTGACAACAGCGCCGGCGCCGCCCGCTATCAGTGGACCAAGGACACTGACATCCAGTTTTCGGACGACGCCACCTGGCTGGTGGGCAACCACACCTACTCGTTCGGCACCACCATCCACGACGAGCCCGTCACCCACGCCCGCAACGACAAGGTGGTCGCCGGCAACAGCTCGCTGGCGGCGGTGCTCGGGCCCGCCAACTACATCACCAACATTCCCAGCGCCGATGCGCCGCCGACGTGCTCCACCGGTCTCACCACCAACTGCCTGCCGGCCAGCAGCACCAGCACCTGGAACGCGCTCTACGGCTCCCTGCTGGGCATCGTGGACAACGTCAATATCGAGGCCGCGCGCGACGCCAACCTGAACCCGCTGCCCTTCGGCACCACGCTGCAGGCCAACGCCAAGTGGTATCAGTTCGACTTTTACGGCGCCGACTCCTGGCGCGCCACGCCCAATCTCACCCTGGACTACGGCATCAACTACGGCTGGCAGACGCCGCCCAGCGAGCGCAACCAGAAGCAGGTGCTGCTGGAGGCCGCCGGCACCGGCCAGGTGCTGAGCGCCACCGGCTATCTCGGGACCAAGGCCGCGGACGCGGCCGCGGGGCTGTTCTACAATCCGACGCTGGCCTACGTGCCGATCCAGTACACCGGCCAGAGCATCTTCAACGTCGATTGGGGAGATGTGGCGCCGCACCTGGGCGGCGCCTGGAACCCGTCGTTCACCTCCGGGGTGCTGGGCAGCCTCTTCGGCGACCGCAAATCGGTGCTGCGCGGCGGCGTGGGCATGGTCTACAGCCGCGACAACATGGTGCAGAACGTCGAAATTCCGATGCTGGGCGTCGGCTTCGCGCAGACGCTGACGGTGGCGGCGCCGTCGTGCGGCGTCAGCGGCACGCCGGGCACGGGCTGCCTCGCGGGTGCGGTCACGGCCAATCCCGCCGCCTCCGCCTTCCGGGTGGGGGTGGACGGCAGCATCCCGCTGCCCACCTTCCCGGCCCTCACCAACCCCGCCGGCGGCGTCATCCCCGGCATCAACGGCGAGCAGCTCTCGTTCCAGCTCGATCCGCAGAACATCACCGGCCGCAGCCTCACCGCCGACCTGATGCTGCAGCGCCAGATCACCAGCCACATGCTGCTCGAGCTGGGCTGGAGCGGCAACTTCGCCCGCGACCTGCCCCAGGCGATCAATTTCAACAACTCGCCGATCATGTTCCGCGACAACACCAGCGGGCAGACCTTCGCCCAAGCCTACGACACCATCGAGGGCGAGCTGCAGCAGGGAACGGCGCCGGGCAGCGTGTCGCCGCAGCCCTGGTTCGAGCACCTGGTGCCGGGCGGCACCCAGGCCTTCGTCGGCAAAAACAGCAGCCTGTTCAACTCCGCCAGCGTCGGCAGCATGTTCCAGAAGATCGACCAGTTGCGCATGGCGCAGGGCCTGCCCACGTTTGACAATCAGCAGGTGGGCATCCTGTTCATGCGCACCCACAAGGGGCTGTCGAACTACAACGCGTTCATCGCCACACTGCGCATGGACCCGACCGCGGGCTTCAACTTCGATCTCAACTACACCCGCTCCAACCTGCTCAGCAACGGCGTGGGCAACCAGGACAGCGCCGGGTTCTTCGCCAACAGCTACAATACGTTCCTCACCTACGGCGTGGACCCGAGCGACCGGACCAACACCTTCAACGCCACCTACACCTACAACATTCCGGGCATCGGCGGCGACGGCTGGATGCACAAGCTCACCGCCGGCTGGTACCACTCCGGCATCATTACCTTCGCCAGCGGCGCGCCGCTCATCGTCAGCGAGGGCGGCCAGGTCTTCGGCGGCACCTCCAGCTTCCTGGCGGCGGCCACCGGCGCCATTCCCACCGGCGCCACCGCGCTGACGGGCGTGTTCCCGAATCAGAGCAGCGCCACCGTCGCCACGCACGGCAACACCACCGCCGGCGGGCTGGGGGTCAACGCCTTCTCCGATCCCACCGCGGTTTTCAACTCCTTCCGCATGGTGCGGCTGGCCACCGACGGCCGCACCGGCAACTCCAATCCGATGCGCGGCTTCGGCACCTGGAACTGGAACGCCGCGCTGGGCAAGTCCACCAGCCTGACCGAGCGGGTGAGCATGATCTATACGCTCCAGATGTTCAACGTGCTCAACCATCCGACGTGGAACGATCCCGGCCTCAGCCTGTTCGGCGCCGGGCCGGCGAACTTCGGCGTGCTGACCTCCAAGGGCGGCAACCGGACCCTGGAGATGGGCCTGCGCTTCTCCTTCTAACCTCCGGGAGGCTCACCCATGGCCACACTCGAAGCCAACCGCCGTTCCTTTCTCTCCGCCTGCGCCAAGCTCGGCGTGGGCGGGACGCTGCTGCCCGGCCTGCTCTGGGGCCGGGCACTGGAGGCGCAGGCGGCGGGGCAGGCGCTCCAGGTGACGCCGGCCTTGATTGAGGAATTGTCGAACGTGGCCGGTCTTCGGATCAGCGCCGCGGAGCGCGACCGCATGGTGAGCGGTTTGCGGCAGCAGATGCGCAGCCTGGAGGCGATCCGCAAGGTCCCGCTGAGGAACTGGGACCCGCCCTCGCTCGTCTTCGATCCGGTGCTGCCCACGATGACGTTCCCGAGCGAGAAACGTCCGGTGCGCATGAGCCCTGCGCCCCCGGTGCGCGCGCCGAAAGACTTGGAGGACGTGGCCTTTTACACCGTGCGCCAGTTGGCCGAGCTGGTGCGCACCCGGCGGGTGTCCTCGCTGGCGCTCACGCAGATGTACCTGGAGCGCCTGCGCCGCTACGACCCGCTGCTGCACTTCGTCATCACCTACACCGAAGAGCGCGCCCTGGCGCAGGCGAAGGAAGCCGACCGCGATATCGCCGCCGGGCGCTATCGCGGCCCGCTGCACGGCATCCCCTGGGGCGCCAAGGACCTCTATGCGGTCAAGGGCTACCGCACCACCTGGGGGGCGCAGCCGTACGAGCACCAAATGATTGACCATGACGCCACCGTGGTGAAGCGCCTCGACGCCGCCGGCGCCGTGCTCATCGCCAAGCTGACGTTGGGCGCGCTGGCGCAGGGCGACGTCTGGTTCGGCGGCTTTACCCGCAATCCCTGGAAGCCGAGCGAGGGCTCGAGCGGGTCCTCCGCCGGGCCGGCGTCGGCCACCTCCGCCGGTTGCGTCGGCTTTTCTCTGGGGACGGAAACCGAGGGTTCGATCTCCAGCCCGTCCACCGTGTGCGGCGTGACCGGCTTGCGCCCGACCTTCGGGCGTGTGGACCGCTCCGGCGCGATGACGCTGTCCTGGTCGCAGGACAAGGCCGGCCCGATCTGCCGCTGCGTCGAGGATGCCATGCTGGTGTTGCACGCCATCTACGGCCCGGAGCGCGACGATCCCAAGGCCGACCGCACCGTGCTCGACGTGCCGCTCAACTGGAACGCGCAGACGCCGCTGCGCTCGATCCGCGTCGGCTACGTCGCCGACGCCTTCCGCGAGGAGACCGAGCCGCTGCCCGCGCGCGGCGGCCGCGGCGCCGGCGGTTTCTTCGGCGGCGGCCGCGCCATGACCCCCGAGCAACGCAAGGCATTTGCCGCCCGCCGCGCCGAACAGGCCAAGTTCGACCAGGCGGTGCTGGAGGCGCTGCGCGGCATGGGGGTCACGCTCCATCCCGTCACGCTGCCGCCGGCGCCGCCGTTCGCCAGCTACGGCCCGGCGGTGAACTGCGAGGCCGCCGCCGCTTTCAGCGGCCTCATCGCGAGCGGACGCGCGCGGCTGATGGAGCCGCCGGTGAAAAACTCATCCGACTGGCCGAGCATTTTCCGTGTCGCCCACCTCTACCCGGCGGTGGACTATCTCAACGCCGATCGCATCCGGCTGGAGCTGATGTACCAGATGGAGGCGATGTTCCGCCCCTATGACGTGGTCGTCGTGCCCACCAGCGGGCCGCAGTTGGCGATCACCAACCTCACCGGCCATCCCGCCTGTATCGTGCCCAACGGCTTCCGCGCCTCCGACGGCACGCCCACCAGCATCACCTTCCTGGGCAAGCTGTGCGGGGAGGAGAAGCTGTGCCTGCTGGCGCGGGCGTACCAAAACAGAACCGGGTTCCATCTCCGGCATCCCGATGTGGACAAGGAACTGGCGGCGCTGAAGTCGTAAGCGGCCAGCCGCCGGAGTCCCGGCAGGGGGCGGGTGGCGAGCCGGGGGCGGCGGGAGAGCCGCTAGTGCGCCGCAAACATGGCCAGCCGGGCGCGGCCGCGGAACAGGCGGCACTTCAGCGCCGCGGGCTGGATGCCCAGCGTCTCGGCCGCCTGGCGGCAGCTCTGGCCCTCCAGATCGCACAGCTCCAGCGCCTGCCGGACCGGGGGCGAGAGGCGCCGCAGCAGATGCCGCAGGCGCTGCCGCCGTTCCCCTTCCAGGCATTTGGCTTCCGGACCGGGGCGGTTGTCGGCAAACTCATGGCCGGCGGCGAGGCAGACCTCCAACTCCACCGCCGGCCGCGCCCGCGCTTTGCGGCGCCGTCCGCGGGCGGCATTGATCACGATGCGGGTCAGCCACGTCCCCAACTCCGACCGCCCCTGGAACTGCTCGCGGTGGCGATAGGCCGCCAGCCAAGCCTCCTGCAGCGCGTCCTCGGCTTCGGTGGCGTCGCCCAGGACCCCTAGGGCGACGCGATAGAGTCGCGTCTGGTACTGCGCCACCAACTGCTCGAACTCACCGGCGGGCAATTCTTGCTGCGGACGGGAAAAACTTGCGGGTTGTGTGCTGCCCATGATCGTGAACGCTCCTTGCTGGCGTTGCTTCTCGCCCTCATCCTTGCAATTCGAGTGCCAGCCGTAAGTCACATTCAGGACACTCTGCGGTAGACTCGCAACCATGCCGCTGCTGCTCCTGCTTCTGCTGCTGGCGCCGATCCCCGCCCGCGCTCAGCGCCTGACCATCCCCGCGCTCGTCAGCGTTAAATACCCCTCCGCTTGGCGCTGGTCGCGCAATGGCAAAAGCATCACCTTCACCTGGGATGAAGGCGGCGTCTATCGCCGTTATCGCGTCAGCGCCGAGCATCCGCAGACGCCGGTCTTGGTGCCGGGGCGGCGTGCCGGCGCCCCCGGCGGGTTCGGCTTTGGCGGCCGCGGGGGCGGCAGCGTGCCCTCGCCCGACGGCCGCTATGTCGCCCGGGTGCAGCGCCAGAAGGGCGGTTTCGAGCTGCTGCTCACGTCGCGCGCCGGGGGGACGCCACGGGTGCTGGCCCGCGCCGCCGCCGGCATCGGCGGCCTGAGCTGGTCGCCGGACAGCCGCCGCCTCGCCTACACCGTCGGCGCGCAGGTCGTGGCCCACAACATCACCTTTCCCCAGATCGGCCGCAAGCTGATCTTCGCCCGCAGCCAATACGTGCCCGGCCAGCTCTATGTCGCCGCGGTCCGCGGCGGTGCGCCGGTCGCCGTGCCGGGGCCGAGCGGGGGTTACGGGGGCGCGCACTGGGTCAATGCCGACTCACTCGTGCTCAGCCACGTCGCCCGCGACTACAAGAGCCGCACCATCTATTTATTAAGCGCCACCGGCGGCGCCGCCCGGGCCGTCCACGTGGACCGCGAGGACAAGTTCTGGAGCATGATTGACCGGGGCGCCGAGCCCCAGGTCTCGCCCGACCACAAGTGGATCCTGTTCGCCAGCGACATCAGCAACTGGGATCAGCTCTACGTCATGCCCGCCGTCGGCGGGCCGGCGGTGCAGATCACCCGCGGTGATTTCGACTCCTGGCGCCCGGTCTGGTCCCACCACGGCGACCGCATCGCCTTTGACGCCAATCAGCCCGGCCGGCCCGGCGACCGCCAGATCGGGGTGGTCACGCTGCACGGATCGCCGGCCGCCGCCACCGTCGCCTGGCTCACCCGCGGGCGCGGCACCAACACCGCGCCGGTGTGGTCGCCCCACGACCGCCGCCTGGCCTACCAGCACACCGATGCCCAGCACTCGGCCGACATTTACGTCATCCCCTCGACCGGCGGCGCGCCGCTGCGCCTCACCCACTCGATGCCCGCCCGCCTGCACGGCTACGACTTTGTCGCGCCCAAGCTGATTCACTATGCCGCCGCCGACGGCCAGTCGGTGCCCGCCTGGCTGTTCGTTCCCCACCACCTGGACAAAGCCCGCCAGCACCCCGCCATCGTCTGGATCCATCCCGACGGCGTCAACCAGAACTACGACGGCTGGCACCCGGACCGCAATGAAGCCGTCTATTACGCCTTCCATCAATACCTGCTGCAGCAGGGCTACATCGTCATCGCCCCCGACTACCGCGGCAGCATCGGCTACAGCCGCGCCTGGCGCGAGGCCGTCTATCACGACGTCGGCGGCGAGGACGCCACCGACGCCCGGCTCGCCGCCGGCTACCTCAAGACGCTGCCCTACGTGGACCCCAACCGCATCGGCGTCTGGGGCCTGAGCTACGGCGGCTACTTCACCCTCACCGCCATCACCCGCCAGCCGACGCTGTTCGCCTGCGCCGTGGACGTCGCCGGCCTGGTGAATCCGGCCTTTTACTACCGCGACCCCTACCACTCCGGCTGGATGGCGCAGCGCATGGGCACGCCCCAGCAAAACCCCGCGCTCTATGCCCGCGCCGCCGTCACCCCACGCATCGGCCGGCTGCAGCGCCCGCTGCTGATTCTCGCCGGCACCGCCGACGTCAACGTGCCCTTCTGGGAGACGACGCTGCTGCTGGACTCGATCCTCAAGGCGGGCAAGGGCAACCTGGTGCAGTTCATGATGTACCCGGGCGAATTTCACTACTTCGACCGGGCGTTCGTACTGGAGGACGCCTGGCGCCGCGTGGACCAGTTTTTCGCGGCCCATCTGCACCCCGGCGAGTGAGCGGTGAAAGGCGTGGCGCAGCCGGGGTGACGAACATCACCCTTCCCGCGGCCCGCCGGCTTGCTAGAATGATGGCAGCCCCGCGGCTCCTGACGCCCGATGCAGATTTTTGGCGCTTACGCTCTCCTGCTTGCGTTTGTGCTGGCCCTGTATGGCCTGGCCGCGGGCATCATGGGTCTGGTCACCCACCGCGCCCAATTGCAGGCCAGCGCGTTGCGCGCCAGCCTGATGATCTTTCCGGCGGTGGCCGGCGCCACCGTGAGCCTGCTGGGCCTCATCTTCCATAACGACTTCAGCGTCGCCTACGTCGCCGAGCACAGCAACCGCGCGCTCCCGTTCTATTACAAGTTTGCGGTGCTGTGGTCGGGCCAGGAAGGCTCGCTGCTGTTCTGGAGCCTGGTCCTTTCCGGCTACAGCTTCGTGGCGTTGCTCACCAGCGGGCGCCGGCATCCGCAATTGCGGCCGTTGGTGGCCATCATCCTGAGCAGCATCCAGGCTTTCTTCCTGCTGCTCAACAATTTCGTCGCCTCGCCCTTCACCACCCTGCCGGTGGCCACGCCCGCCGACGGCAGCGGCCTGAACCCGCTGCTGCAGTATTCGCAGATGGACATCCATCCGCCCATCCTGTATCTGGGCTACATCGGCTTCTCCATCCCCTTCGCCTTCGCCCTGGCGGCGCTCATCCGGCGCATGCCGGGCGACCGCTGGATCCAGGTGACGCGCAAGTGGAGCATGGTGGCGTGGGGGTTCCTGACCGTGGGCATCGTGCTGGGCGGGTATTGGGCCTACAAGGTGCTGGGCTGGGGCGGCTACTGGGCCTGGGATCCGGTGGAGAACGCGGCCTTTTTGCCCTGGCTGACCGGGACCGCCTTCCTGCATTCGGTGATGATGCAGGAAAAGCGCGGCATGCTGAAGATCTGGAACGTGGGGCTGATCTTCGGCACGTTCTTCCTCACCATCTTCGGCACCTTCCTGACGCGCAGCGGCGTGATCAGCTCGGTGCACGCCTTCGCGCAGTCCTCGATCGGCAACTATTTCGTGGTCTTCCTGCTGCTGGTGGCGGCGGTGTGCCTGTTCGTGTTCTTCCGCAACCGCGACGCGCTCAAGGGCGACAACCAGTTGGAGAGCACGCTCTCGCGCGAGAGCGGCTTCTTGTTCAACAATTTCGTGCTCCTGGTCACCTGTTTCGCCATCCTCTGGGGCACCGTCTTCCCGGTGCTGTCGGAGGCGATCCAGGGTGAAAAGATCACCGTCGGGCGGCTCTTCTTCGACCGTATCAACGTCCCGCTGTTCCTGTTCCTGATGTTTCTCACCGGCGTGGGGCCGCTGCTCGCCTGGCGCCGCACCTCGGCCAACGCGCTGCGCCGCAACTTCCTGTGGCCGGCGCTGGTCGGCGTGGCCGTCTCCGGCACGCTGATCGGGCTGGGCATGCGCGCCCCCTACCCGCTGGTCTCGTTCGGCCTCGGCGGCTTCGTGCTCACCACCATCGCCATGGAGTTCGCGCGCGGGACGCGCGTCGTGGCCAGCCACGGGCGCTCGCTGCCGTCAGCCCTGGTCCACCTCACGCTGCGCAACACCCGCCGTTACGGCGGCTATATCATCCACGTCGGCATCATCCTGATGGCGATCGGCATCACCGGCCAGGCCTTCAACAAGGACGTGGAAGCGCCCATGCCGTACGGCGCCACCATGCACATCGGCCCCTACACGCTGGTGTCGCAGTCCTACACCCAGGACGACAATCCCAACTACTCCACCGAGGCCGAGATCGTCCAGGTGCAGCGCGGCGGCCGCGTGGTCGCCACCATGTATCCCTCGCGCCGCTTCTACAAGGCCTCCAACCAGGCGCAGTCCATGGTGGCCATCCGGTCGCGGCCGCTGCAGGACCTGTATCTGGTCTACGCCGGCGACGATCCCAACACCCACCAGCCGATCTTGCACGCCTATCTGAATCCCCTGGTGATGTGGATCTGGATCGGCACGCTGGTGGTGGTCGCGGGTATTTTGGTGGCGCTGCTGCCGGGACGCAAGCCGGATGCGGGCAAGCCCCGCGCCGCGCCCGCCGAGGCGGCGGTGGCGGAGGAGGTGGAAGTTGCGCATCCGGCGTAAGGGGGCCCAGATTCTCGTGGTGGCGGCGTTGCTGCTGGGCGGCAGCCTGGCGCTGCGCGGCGACAGCGGCTGGACGCCGCGCGCCCTCCGCATCGGCCAGCAGTTGATTTGCACGTGTGGCTGCACCCAGGGAGCGCTGGTGTGTAACCACGTCGGCTGTCCGGTGGTCACCCAGATGCGCGCCGAGATCCAGCAGCGCTCGGCCTCGAGCGAATCGGACGAGCTGATTCTGCAGTCGTTCGTGCAGGAGTACGGCACCCAGGTGCTGGCCAATCCCACCACGCACGGCTTCAACCTAGTGGCCTGGGTGCTGCCCTGGATTGTGCTGGGCATCGGCCTCGGCATGGTGATTGGCTTCGTGCGCCACTGGCGCCAGAGCCACAAGCCCGCGATCGAGGCCGCCGGCGATGCGGCGGCGGCGCGCCAGTTGCAGGCCGAGGTGAAGGCGGAGATCAACGCCGAGCTGGATCGGGAGTGGAAACGCTGACATGATGCTGACCGTGGTGGCGTGCGCGGTGCTCACCGCGGCGGCGGGATACTGGATCTTCAGCGCCCGGGGGGAGAGCACCACCGGCAGCGAGCGCGAAGCCCAGCTGCAGGCGCTCGAGGAGCGCAAACAAGCGGTGTACGACAACCTCAAGGATCTGCATTTCGAACATCGGGCGGGCAAATTGAACGACGCCGATTTTGAGCGCACCCGGGTCATGCTGGAACAGGAGGCGGCGGGCGTGGTGGCGGCGCTGCGCCAGCTATGAAGGGGCGGCTCTATCGCCTGGCCGTGCTGGCCTTCGCCGCCGCGCCGCTGGCGGCGCAAGCCGGCCAGAACGTCGCCGGCACGGTCGTCAACATGACCTCGGGCTCGCCCCTGGCCCACGTCGCGGTGAAGCTGCTGCAGCTCACCGGCAACATGCCCGCCATCGCCAACGCGGTCACCGACAGCCAGGGCGGTTACCGCTTCAGCGAGAACACCGCCGGCCCGTTCATGGTCGAGGTGGATTTCCAGGGCGTGCCCTATTTCGCGCAGGTGCAGAACGGCCAGAGCGAGACCAACGTTCAGGTCTACGACGCGATCAACGACCCCACCCAAGTCAAGGTCAACGCCGAGATCATGGTGCTGCAGCCCGACCAGGGCCAGTTGGCGGTGGTCAACGAGTATCGCGTCGAAAACACGCTGCAGCCGCCCAAGACGCTGTACACCCCGCAGGGGCTGTTCCGCTTTCACGTGCCCGCGGGCGCCGCCGTGGACATGGTGCGCGTGGTCGGCCCGGGCGAGATGCCGCTGGCGCGCACGGCGGTGCGCACCCGCCAGCCGGACGTCTATCGCATCAACTCCCCGCTCCGGCCGGGCGAAACCCGCATCCAGGTCGCCTACCGCGTCCCCTACACCGGTCTGAAAGCGGCGCTGGCGGAGACGCCGTTTCTTCCGCCCGCGCACTTTGAGGTCTACGTCCCGGCGCCGATGACCTTCACCGGCGCCGGCTTCGCCCAGGTGGGCGCGCAGGATGGCTATACCGTCTATGGCGCCGAGCCCGCCAACGGCGCGTTGTTGCCGGCCACGCTGCGGTTCCAGGTCGCCGGCAGCGCCCCCTTGCCCGCCGCCGCCGTCACCGCCGCCACCGGTCAGAGCGCCGACGCCGCGGCGGCACCCGCCGTGGCGCCGCCCGCCGCCAACACCCCCGCGCCCACCTTCCTCGAGCGCAACCTCTGGGTGGTGCTCGCCCTGCTCGGGCTGGCGGCCGCGGCCGGCTTTGGCATTCTGATGGCCCGCCCCGAGCCCGCGGTGGCGGCGGCGGCGCCGTCGGTGACCGTGGTGGGCAAGACCGCCCTGCCCGCCGCGCCCGTCAACGCGCTTACGGGCGAGCTGGCGCGCCTCAAGGACGACCTCTTCCTGCTCGAGGTCCGCCGCCACGTCCGCGACGTCACCGAAGCCGACTATGCCCGGCTGCGCTCCGACCTTTCCGCCCGCATGGACCGGCTCGCGGGCAAGTAAGCCGGCGCGGCGCTTCGATCCCCGGCAACGGACGCCCGCTGGCGCTCCGGGCGTGTCCCCGTTGCCGCGTCCGGTCTGTGTCCGAGCTCACAGCCGCGGCCGCGGGGCGCTTTGCTATACTTCTGGTGTTCGGATATGCGTGCCACCACCTGGAAATTCGGGATTCTGATCACGCTGATCCTGGCGACGCTGGGCTGGCTGGCGTTCACCGGGATCCGCGACAGCAAGTCCTATTTCGTCACCGTCGCTGAACTGAAGCGGCTGCCGCCGGCGCAGGCGCGGTCGGAGCGGCTGCGCGTGTCCGGCGATGTGGTGCCGGGCAGCATCCGCAAGGGCGCCACCGAGACCGATTTCCGCATCGCCACCGGCGCCGCGGTGCTCCAGGTGGCCTACGTCGGCACCGATCCGCTGCCGGATACGTTCGTGAACAACGCCCAGGCGGTGGCGGAAGGGCGCTTGCTGCCCAACGGCAGTTTCCGCGCCCGCGGCGTGCAGGCCAAGTGCGCCTCCAAATACGAGCCGAAGGGCATGCGCGCCAAAGGCGCAGCGATGACCACCTCGGCCGGCAGCATGAATTAGAGCGGCCTTTGTCGCCGCCCGCGATGGCCCCCTTCCTAACTTGCCGGAGCGTCAGCCGGTTCTTCGGCGAGCGGGCGGTGTTGCGCGAAGTCAGCTTTGCGGCGGAGGCCGGCCGTCTGCTGGCGCTGTGGGGCGCCAACGGCGCCGGCAAGAGCACGCTGCTGCGCATACTGGCGGGCGCGTTGCGGCCGTCGGCGGGCGAGGCCGCCCTCCAGGGGGCCAGCGCCGGTTCCGCGGCCGCCCGCCGCCAGACCGGCTTCCTCTCCCATCAAAGCCTGCTGCACCCGCATCTGACGGTGCAGGAAAATCTGAGCTTTTACGCCACGCTGTTCGAGCTGGCGGCGCCCGCGGCGGCGGTGCGCGCGGCGCTGGAGCAGGTGCGGGGCGAGCCCCTGGCCGGCCTGCGCGCCGGCGAACTGTCGCAGGGCATGCGCCAGAAGGCGGCGCTGGCGCGCTGCCTGCTGCACCAGCCCCGGCTGCTGCTGCTGGACGAGCCCTTCGCCAGCCTCGACCGCGCCACGGTGGCCGAGCTGCGGCGCTGCCTGGTTGAACTGCGAGCCGCCGGCATGACGATTCTCGCCACCAGCCACCAGGAAGAAGCGTTGCGCGACCTCGCCGACGGCGAGCTCTGGCTGGAGCGCGGCCGCTTGGCCGCGGCGGCGGAGGTGGGGCCTGAGTAGCGTGCGCATCGCTTGGGCGGTGATGGCGCGCGATCTGCGCATCGAGCTCCGCACCAAGGAGGCGCTGCTGGCGATGGGCTTTTACGCCCTGCTGGTGATCATCGTCTTCAGCTTCGCCTTCAACGCCGACGCCGCGCTCACGCTGCGCATCGGCGGCGCGCTGCTGTGGGTGGCGTTCCTGTTCGCCGCCATGGTGGCGCTGGACCGCGCCTTCCTGCGCGAGTCGGCCGAAGCCGCGCTCACCGGGTTGCAGACCACCCCGGCCTCGCGCGCCGCGATTCTGGCGGGCAAGCTGGGCTCCAGTTTTCTGTTGATGCTGGGGTTGGAGGCGGTGCTGCTGCCGCTGTTCGCGGTCCTGTTCAACGCCCCGCCGCAGGCGCGCTGGGGCGGCATCGCGCTCACCGCCGTGCTCGGCACCTGGGCGCTGGCCTCGGTGGGGACCTACTTTTCCGCCATGAGCGTCCACGTCCGCCAGCGCGGCGTGCTGCTGCCGTTGCTGCTGCTGCCGGCCGCCATCCCCGCCATCCTGGCCGTGGTGCAGGCCACCCAGACCTACCTCGAAGCCACGGGCGTGGCAAACTATTGGTTGCAGCTCCTGCTCGGCTACGACATCATCTTCACCAGCCTGGGATTGTTGCTGGCCGACGCGGTGCTGGAAGTCGAGTAGCCGCCCATGCCCCACGCCGACGCCCCCGCCTCCTCCAGCCTGCGGCCCTGGCTCGCTGCCGCCGGCACGCTGGCCCTGCTGCTGATCGCCCTCTGGTGGGCGCTGATTGGCGCGCCCACGGAAGCCACCATGGGCACCATCCAGCGGATCTTCTACTATCATGCGCCGGCGGCGTTCACCGCCTGGGCGGCGCTGCTGCTCAACGCCGGCGCCAGCATCGCCTATCTCGCCCGGCGCTCGCCCCGCGCCGACGCGCTGGCGGTGGCGGGGGCGGAGGTGGGACTGGCGTTCCTGTCCATCAACCTGATCAGCGGGCCGATCTGGGCGCGGCCGGTGTGGGGGGTATGGTGGGTGTGGGACCCGCGGCTCACGCTGACGCTGGCGATGTGGATGATGTACGCCGCCTACCTGATTCTGCGCCAGGTGACCCCGGAGGGCAGCCTGCAGCCGCGGCTGGCGGCCGCGCTGGCGGTGATCTTCGCCGCCGACATTCCGATTGACTACATGGCCATCCGCTGGTGGCGCGGCCAGCATCCCGCGCCGGTGCTGTTCGGCGGCGCCGACTCGGGGCTGGCCCCGCGCATGGCGATCGCGTTCTGGCTTTCGGTGGCGGCGTTCCTGGCGCTGATGGCGCTACTGGTCAACTTTCGCTACCGTCAGGAGCTGATGCGCCATCAGGTGCGCGAATTGCGGCGGCAGCGCCTACTGCAGGAAGCCTAGGGGGAGGGAACCATGGGAAGCGTGGTGGCGGCGTATACGGTGGCGTGGACCATCCTGATGATCTTTGTCGCGACGCTGGGGGCGCGCCAGCGCCGGCTGCGGCGCGCCCTGGAACAGTTGCAGGCCGAGCAGCGCCCCGCCGGCGATTCATCATCTCCATCAATCTCGCTCCCGACTTTGGTGTGAAATCCGATCCGACGCGC